>JAKADE010000531.1 GCA_021820785.1 Pseudomonadota bacterium | reverse complement strand
TGACATGGCACTGACGCGCGCGATCCACACCGACCGGGTGCGCCGCACCATCACCCGCTCCGTGGCGCAGATGTGCACACAGCTCGGCATCACGGTGATCGCCGAGGGCATCGAGTCACTCGACGAGGCGCTGTGTCTGCGCGACCTCGGCATTCATCTTCTGCAGGGCTATTACTTCGCCCGCCCGCAGCTCGAAGCGCTGCCCCCGATCGCCAATGAGGCACTGGATGCACTGCGCAGCGCATCCGGTGCGCATGCCTACAAAGCGGTGCCGTTCGTCGCCCGCTAGAGGCGCGCTGCACACGCGCAACAGATCCGCAGCCGCACGCCTCCAGACCCGCTGTCCGGACTTACCGATGACAGCAAATTGCGTGCCGCATCGGCGAACCACAATGTAAACAAGCGGTTGCCGTGCGCACCGCTCGCGGCCGGGTCGCAACCGTAAAATCGCTCGACGCTGCCTGCACTGCGACGATCCTGTTCCAGGCACCCCCGGGACCACCGAGTCGGATGCACCGTCCAGGACATCGCGCCATCGACCCCGTCACATTTCTTGCCGTTACCCCGAGGCCTCTGCTATACATTGGCCACGAATCCACAGAGAAAAATTAATACCAAGGCGTGGAAGACTCTCCCGGCGGAGCGCCTTCCAACACAGTGAAATGGTTCAGGGGATCGACCACGTTATCTCAAGGGGGATCCGGTAAGGGATCCATCATGCGACGCCCGCTTGCCGCGCCGGCGGACCGTGCGCGCGTCGCCGCAGCCCATTTTGGGGAGCATCCAGATGCTTGCTAAGAAGACTCTTTCGCGATTGGCTCTATCAACGCTGTGCGCAGTAGCCGCGGCAGCACCGGCAACGGCGCTTGCACGACCCGGCCGCGATTTCAGCCACAAAGCCGAAGATGCCGGACCTGCGGCCGCTTCGACGCAGATCACGAGCCAGATCATCCTCAACGTGACAGATATGCGCGCCCTGAGGAATTACGTGCTCTCCACGGTGACCCCGGGTGATCCGAATTTCCATCACTTCCTGACGGTCGAGCAGTTCCGCGACCGCTTTGCCCCGTCGGACAAGAGTATCCACCAGCTCGTTCGATATCTGCATTCCTATGGAATCACGGTCGACAAGATCTACCGCGATCACCTCGACATCACCATCAGTGGCACGGCGGCGCAACTGAACGCAGCCTTCTCCACGCAAGAGCGCATGTACCGGCGCGACGGAAAGACGTTCTACCGGCCGGCGTGGAAATATTCCCTGCCGGGAAATCTCGGCCAGATGGTGCTTTCAGTGCCGGGGTTGAGCAACGAGCCGGCGAGCTTCCGGCCGATGATTGCGCGCCTCGGCCACGGCGTTTACCAGAAGATGGTCGCACCGAAGATCCAATGGCCCCACAACGGCACCGCGAGTGGTGTGCCGGGTGATTACACCGTGGGCGATGTTGCCAATTTCTACAACATCAACCCGCTGTATCACGAGGGCATCACGGGCCGAAATCAGACCATCGGCATCATGACGCTCGCCAACTTCAACCGCGCGGATGTCTACGCCTACTGGAACGCCATCGGCCTGAAAGTGAAGCAGAATCGCGTCTCGAAGGTGATGGTCGACGGCGGCACGCCGGTCGCCGCCAATGCAGGTGACGACGAGACGTCGCTTGACGTCGAGCAGTCCGGCGGCATCGCTCCCGATGCGCGCATCCAGGTGTACATCGCACCGAACACCAACCAGGGGTTCCTCGATCTGTTCTACACGGCCGCCTCGATGAACCGAGCCGACACCGTGTCGATCAGCTGGGGTGAACCGGAGGAGCTGTACTTCGCGGCACTCAACGGCGGAACGGATTACACCGGACAGCTGCGGGCGATGAATCAGGCGTTGCTTGAAGGGGCTGCCCAGGGCCAGTCGTACTTCGCCGCCTCGGGCGATTCCGGTGCCTACGACATCAACAACTCGCAGATTGCGCCGATCCCGCAGTACTCCGAGCAACTCTCCGTTGATGCACCGGCGTCCGATCCGGCGATCACGGCGGCAGGCGGCCTCACCATCAACGCGACGATCCCCGGCATCGCGAACCTCGGCTGCCCGGCCATTCCGATTGCCCAGCAGCAGGTGTGGGGCTGGGACTACCTGCTCAACGCCTGGGGGAGCTGCCTCGGCCTGACTACTGCCGATCTGTTTCCGGTCGGCGGCGGCGGTGGCGTGAGCTCGTTCTGGCACATGCCGTCGTACCAGCGCCAGACCATGGGCGTGCAGCGTACCGAGCCGGGCCAGAGTCTCTATCAGTACCCGAATCCGCCGAGCACCGCCGGCGGAGTCGACCTGATCGACCTGCCGGCGAATTTCCTCGGTCGCAACGTGCCGGATCTGTCGCTCAACGCCGATCCGGAAACCGGCTACATCGTGATCGACTGCACGGACTTCCCGGAACCCGCCAACCCGCTGTGTGCGGCGGCCGGCTTCGGCGGCACGAGCTTCGTCGCGCCGCAGCTGAACGGCATGACCGCGCTGATCGATCAGGCCTCGGGTGGACGCGTGGGCCTGCTCAACCCGACGATCTATGCCTTGCAGAACGAGCTCGGCTACGGCCGGAACTCGCCCTTCATGGACGTCACGGCAGGCGACAACTGGTTCTACCACGGACTGCCCGGCTATGACGATGGCTCCGGCATCGGTGCCATCAATGTAGCGCGCCTGGCGTTGATCTACTCGTTCCTCAATGGAGCCGACGGGGACCACCCCGGTCACGATCGGTAAAGTCAGTCCGGGCTGACAGAAGCCTCTTTCCGCGCGAGCGGGAAGAGGCTTCTTCTTTTTCTATCGGTCATCCGCGGCAATCCGCGACTGTGACGACGATGGACGCCCAGCCACGGCCGCCACGTGGCGCGTAGAGTTCGCGGCGCCCGAGCCCCTGCATTCAATTTGACGTTGCCCCTGACGCCGCCAGGCTGTCAGCCCATCGGGTGCGTGTACGGCAACAGGAGGAAGCGAACCTGATGCAGCGACCGGCGGGATCACCCGATGGATCCGCCACGAGCGTGACGCCGTCAGGACGCTCAAGCGTGATGTGACTTTCCGTCTGCGGACGCCGAGCGATGCTTGACGCTCAACATGCTTGACGCGGACCCATCGGCGCTCG
>JAKADE010000530.1 GCA_021820785.1 Pseudomonadota bacterium | reverse complement strand
GCACCGCAAGCGCGTTGAACTCCCGCGCGACATCACCGGCGGGACCCGCGCCAGAACGAAGTCGCTGCCCATAATCCTCTGCACGCAGGCCTTGCAAGAGGCTCGCCAGCCGCTGCAGGAATCGCCGACGGCTCCGCGACGCGAGCAGCAGGCCCGCTGCGAGCCACAGGACGGCCAACGCATACATCCACCCGAACGTCGCTTGCGACAGCCGAACGCGCGCTGCGGGCAGCACCGCCAGCGTCAGCATCGGCAACACCGCCACCGTGGCCAGACCCGCGCCGCGCCAGCGCCCCGAGTCGCCCGGTCTCATTCGCGCAGCTTCTCCAGACGCCGATACAGCGCACTGCGGCTCAAGCCCAACTTCGCCGCCGCCGCGACCGCATCGCCGCCGCAGCTCTCGAGCGCGCGCCGCACCACATAGCGCTCGGCCTGCTCGAGCGTCAGGCCGTCCAGACCCTCCGTGATCGGCCCACTGGGAAGACGCAGGTCGGTCACTTCGATCTGCTCTCCCGCGGCGAGCAGGGCTGCGCGCTGCATGACATGCGCCAGCTCGCGCACGTTCCCGGGCCAGTCGTAGCCCTCGATCGCTCGCAACGCGCTCGCCCCGAGCCGAATCGTACGGCCCTGCTGATGCGCAGCGCGCGCCAGAAACTCTCCGGCGAGCAAAGAGATGTCATCGCGCCGCTCCCGCAACGCAGGCACCGTGATCTCGACGGCATTGAGGCGAAAGAACAGATCCTCGCGGAAACGCCCAGCCTCGATCAGCTGGCGCACATTGGCGTTGGTGGCCGCGATCATTCGCGCTTCGGTCGGCCGCGAGACCGTATCGCCGACGCGCTCGTACACGCCTTCCTCCAGGACGTGCAGCAGGCGCGCCTGTTGCGTCAACGTGATGTTGGCGATCTCGTCCAGAAATAGCGTGCCGCCGCGGGCCCGCTCGATGCGCCCCGCCCGATCGCTGCGGGCGTCGGTAAAGGCGCCTCTGACGTGACCGAACAGCTCACTCTCGAAGAGCGCCTCGGCGAGGCCACCGAGGTTGACGCTGACGAAGGCGCCCTCGCGGCGCGAAGAGCGGTCATGCATCCAGCGTGCGATCAGGCCCTTTCCGGTTCCGCTCTCACCGGTCAGGAGCACCGGCACGTCGGAACCTGCAACGCGTTCGGCCACATCGAGCACTGCGCGCATGGCGCGGGAGCGAAACAGCGGCGCCTGGACTTGAGCATCCGCGCAGGGCGCGCCCTCCGCGCAGCTGCGCACCCGAGCGGACCCATGCGCCGAAGCCAGCTGGGCGCTCACCAGAGAGCGGACCTGCGCGTTCTCCCAGGGCTTCTCGAGAAAATCCTGGGCGCCGAGCTGCAGCGCCTGCACCGCGAGCGAGACCGTAGCCCAGCCGGTGAGCACCACAACCGGGAGCGCACGGTCCATGGCCTTGATCTGCTTAAGCAGCGCGAGCCCCTCGGCACCCGAGGTCGTATCGCGCTGGTAATTCATGTCGAGCAGCACCAGTTCGGGGCGCCGCTGGCGCAGCGAACTCAACGTTTCCGCGGGACTTGCCGCCGTCTCGACCTGGCAACCGCAATCGTGCAGCAGCAGCGACAGCGCCTGGCGCACGTCGGCATCATCGTCCGCGATCAGAATCACTGGCTTCGCCATGACCCGATTATGCCTGTACGGGCTAGCGGTTCCGAAGCGCTTCGATGGGCGGGACACGGCTGGCGCGCCACGCAGGCATCCACCCCGCGAGCAGCACGATCACACCGAGAACCGTCGCGACCAGCACTAGCGAGAACGGATCGGAGCCGCGGACACCGTACAAAGACGCCGAGAACACTTGCCCGAGCAGCACGGCGCCACAGCCTCCGAGCACGCAACCGAGCGCCAGGAGAGCGGCCGTTTCGCGCATCACCAGTCGACGCAAACGCCCGCGATCGGCACCGAGGGCCGCGCGCAGACCGAATTCCGGCCTGCGCTGCCCTACCAGATAACTCTGCACGGAATAGAGTCCTACGGCGGCCACCGACAGCGCTGCGAGCGCGAACATCAGCACAAGCGCAGTCACTGCTCGACGCGGCGCGAGGCGCCGGGCAAGCCGCTCGTGCATGGTGTGCACCCCGTAGAGCGGAACCTCGGGCAGCCGCGAACGCAGTGTCGTCGTCAAGAGCGGTAACACAGTGGCTGTGCGCAGGGGTGTGCGGACGGCCACGTACCAATTGGGGGACGCCCAGGACCACATGGTCTTGCGGACTCTCAGCACCTGATCGCGATCGAGGTAGACCACCCCCTGTGGGGCCGCCGATCCGAGGTGGGCCTGGCGGGTATCGGCGAGGACCCCGATCACCCGAAAGACCAGATTCGGCTGCGAGTCGTTCGGGGCATCGAAATTGAACCGTCGCCCCACCACATCGGTCGTGCCGAACAGCACGTGCGCAGCCCGGGCATCGATCAGCGCATCGCCGGTGTTCGACGTGGCATCCGTCGCTGCGAACAGCCGACCGGCCAGCAGCGAAATAGCAAACGTGTGGAAATAGCCCGGATCGGTGACGATCGGAAAGACAGTAGGACTGCGTCTGCCGTCATAGGGATTCGGGTAGGCCGCATTGCCTAGCGACGCGCCGTCGAACGGAATGTCGCTCGCGAGCGTAACCGTCTGCACACCGGGCACTCGCGCCAGCGCCGAGCGTACGCTTGATAATTCCGCCCGCAGCGATGATTTCCATCCTGCAGTTGCGTCCAGCGGCAGATGGATCTCGAAGGTGACGACGTGCCCTGCCCGGAATCCGAGATGGACGGCATTGAGATTGGAGAGACTGCGCACGAGCAGCATCCCGACGCCGCTCAGGGTAAAGGCGAGCGCGAGTTGCGTCACGACGAGTGCTCCGCGCACTCGACGCTCGCTGCGACCGCCACCGCTGCGTGCATCGGAATTGCGCAACCCTCGGGCAAGATCCTGACGCCGGATGAAGTGCAGCCCGGCCGACGAAAACACCAGGGCCGACAACGCCGCGAGTGCCACGGCAATCGCACCCGTGACCGCCCAATCGCGCGCCGGAAACGACACGGACGTATCGGCAAAGCCCATGCGCAGCAGGGTCCGTAACAGCACTTCCCCGAGTACAGCGCCGGCTGCGCATCCGATCAGGGCC
>JAKADE010000529.1 GCA_021820785.1 Pseudomonadota bacterium | reverse complement strand
GGGGCGCTCTCGACGCTGTGGCGCGATAAGCAGTTGCAGTACACCTGGCTGCGCACGCTGCAGGGGCGCTATGCGGACTTCTGGCAGGTCACCGGGGAGGCGCTCGATTATGCGCTCGAGAGCGTCGGCCTCGCCGCGCCCGGGCTGCATGCGCGCCTGATGGGGCTGTACCTTCGATTGCCGGTGTTCCCGGAAGTGCCTGCCGCACTGCGCGAGCTGCGCGCCGCCGGGTTCGTCACCGCCGTACTGTCCAATGGCACACCGGCCATGCTGAGCGCGGCGCTCGAGGCGGCGGGCATCCGCGAGCTGCTCGATGCGGTGCTCTCGGCCGACGCCGTTCGGCAGTTCAAGACCCACCCCGAGGTGTACCGCTTCGCACTGAACTCCCTCGGCGTCCCCGCCGAGGCGGTGTGCTTCCAGTCGTCCAACGCCTGGGATGCGTACGCCGCCTCGGCCTTCGGCATGCACGTGGTCTGGTGCAACCGCTACGGGCAGCGCCCCGAGCGTCTGCCGGGCGCACCCGATCGGGAGGTCCGCACGCTCGCGGAACTGCCCGCATTGCTGAACCCGCCCGCTCCCCCGGACGGACGGTCGGAGGATCTCTCGAAGTAATTATTGACCATCTAGTCCATAATTGGGCATGCTGGTCTACGGGGAATGTTCCCCGAACCCCCGAAAGAGCCGTCATGTCGAATTTCACGCTGCACACGCTCGACTCCGCTCCGCCCGCCAGCCGCCCCCTGCTGGAGGGCTCGCGCAAGGCCTACGGCATGGTCCCGAACCTGCACGCGGTCATGGCCGAGTCTCCCGAGCATCTGGACGCCTATCAGAAACTGCACGAGATCTTTCAGCACACCAGCCTGAGTGCGGCCGAACGCAACGTCGTCTGGCTCACCATCAACGTGGAGCATCGCTGCCACTACTGCGTACCGGCCCATACGGCAATCGCCAGGAGCCAGGGCCTCGATGAGGCCAGCATTGCCGCGTTGCGCGAGGGGCGTGCGCTGGCGGATGCGCACCTGGAAGCGCTGCGCCAGTTCACCCTGAAGCTGGTCCGCCAGCGCGGTGAAGTCGCCCCGGAGGACGTCGAGCAGTTCCTCGCGGCCGGATTTACCCGCCGCAACGTCCTCGATATCCTCGTCGGGCTGGCGCAGAAAGTCATGTCCAACTACGTCAATCACCTCGCGGCCACCCCGCTCGATGCACCGTTTGCGGCGTTTGCGTGGTCTGCGCCGCGAAGCGCTGCCGCCTGAGGCGCACGCACCCATGGCCGGCCGCCCCCGCACCTTCGATCCCGACGCCGCGCTCGAGAAGATCGTCGAGGCGTTCTGGGACCAGGGCTATGCGGGGGCGTCGATCGACAGCCTGCAGGCGCGTGTCGGCATCCAGCGCGGCAGCTTCTATGCCGCGTTCGGGGACAAGGAAAATGTGTGGCGCATGGCGCTGCAGCGCTATGTCGGCACCGTGACCTGCGCGGGGCTGGCCACCCTGCACGGTCCGGGCCCTGCAGGGGCGCGGCTCGCTGGATTCATCCGGTTCGTCGGCCGGTTCCTCGCGGCCAACCGCGGACGTGGATGCCTGCTCCTCACGGCTGCGAGCCAGCCGCTGCCGGTCAGCCGCGCGACGCGCGCGCATCTGGCCCGGCTCGAGCGCCAGACGTTTGCGGCGATCGCCGGCGAAGCACCGGGAGAAACCGCGGCGTACGTGGTCGCGGTGCTGCTCGGCCTCAACGCGATGGCGCGCGCCGGCATGGCGGAAACCGCCATCACAGCGGCGGCCGACGTCGCCGCCGACTCCTGCTCAGCCCTGCTCGCGACGCCCGGCGAGCAGCCCAGGCCGCACTGAGCCGTTCGCGTCCCCGGCAGGTATCCAGCACCCGATGCGCAGGAGAAATCGGCGTGAGCTAAGATAATCATTCACTCACCTGAGGGTCTCTAATGAAATCATTGCTCGCCGCGGCGGCTCTCGCAGCGCTCACCCTGGCTCCGGCGTATGCCGACTGCACGTACCCGAAGCCGCCTGCGAACCTGCCCGACGGCAACGTCGCGACGCTCGCCCAGATGCTGGCCGCACAAAAGACGGTGCAGGCGTACAACGCGACGATGAACAGCTATCTCGCCTGCATCAAGAAGCAGAGCGATGCGACCATCGCGAAACAGTCGCTGAAGCTGACGAAGAAGCAGATCAAGTCGCTCGAGGTCATGGAGATCCAGCGCAACAACGCGGCCGTGGATCAGCTGCAGAAGGTCGCCAAGCGCTTCAATGCGCAGGTGCGGATCTACCAGAAGAAACACGCCAAGAAGAGCAACTAGCTCACTGGGGAGCGCGACGGACCATGCTCAGCCCCGGGCAAGCGGATGACCTGATCGGCAGGCACCTGACGTGCCTGCCGACGGTCTCGCTGCCTCTGTTGCAGTGCGCCGGGGCGGTACTGCGCGAGGACATCTGCGCCGAGCGCGATCAGCCGCCCTTCGACCGGGTCGCCATGGACGGCATTGCGCTGCAGAGTGCGGCGGTCGCAGCCGGGCAGCGCCGGTTCCGGATCCAGGCGACTCAGGCCGCCGGCGAGCCGGCCCTGACGCTCGCCTCGGCGCAGCACTGCATCGAAGTCATGACCGGTACGCCCTTGCCGGTGGGATGCGACTGCGTCGTGCCCGTCGAGCAGATCTTGGTGGCGGACGGAACCGCGAGCCTGGCGGACGGCCTCACGGTCGCCACCGGACAACACCTGCACCACCGCGGCACGGATGCACGCCAGGGCGAGCGGTTGCTCACCGCCGGGATGCGCCTCGGTCCCCCTCAGATCGCGGTCGCGGCCGCCGCCGGCAAGGCCCGGGTCCAGGTCGCGAGCCAGCCGATGGTCGCGGTGCTCTCGACCGGCAACGAACTCATCGAGCCGGGTGAACCGATTCTCGAGCATCAGGTGCGCCGTTCGAACGCGTACGCCATTGCCGCGTCGCTCGAACTGCACGGCTACCCCCGGATCGCGACCGAGCACCTGCGCGATGATGCGGCCGAGCTCGAGGCCCGGCTGAAATTTCACCTCGAGACCCACGACGTACTGGTGCTGAGCGGCGGGGTCTCGATGGGCAAACTCGATCTGGTGCCGCAGGCGCTGGAATCGCTCGGCGTGCGCTGCATTTTTCA
>JAKADE010000528.1 GCA_021820785.1 Pseudomonadota bacterium | reverse complement strand
GGCGCGCGCCCGCGGGGTGCTCGAGGCGGCGCTGCGCGGCAATCGGATGCAGGCGGGTTTCGCGCCCGCGATGAATCTCGCCATTGCGCTCGCCACGGGCGCGATCGCATGGTACGGCGCGGTGCTCGTGTTGAACGGAACGCTGAGCGCCGGCGATCTGCTGGTGTTTCTGGCCTACCTGCGTGCGATCGTCACGCCGGCCCGCCAGCTGGCCAAGGCCGGGCGGGTGTTCGGTCGCGCCGCGGTCGCCCTGGAGCGGATCGAGGAGTACTGGGGACATTCGGATGCGATGGCGCAGTCGGGCGCGGGGCGCGATCCGCAGCGCTGCCTCGGGGTGCTCGAGTTTCATCAGGTGACCTTCGGTTACGGTACGGAGCGGGCCACCGTGCGTGAGGTGTCCTTCGGGCTCGAACCGGGGCGGACCGTGGCGCTGGTGGGGGCCACCGGCGCCGGCAAGTCCACCCTGGCGGCACTTGCGGCGCGCTTTCACGATCCGCATGCCGGAACGGTCACACTCGATGGAGTCGATCTGCGTGAATTGACGCTGCACTACGTGCGGTCGCACATCGCGCTCATCGGTCAGGAGCCGCAGCTGTTTCATGGACCGGTGTGGGCCAACATTGCCTACGGGCGCGAGGATGCGGGCCGCGATGAGGCGATCGATGCCGCTCGCGTTGCCGGAGTCGAGGACGTTCTGGCGGCGCTGCCGGAGGGATTCGATACCGTTGTGGGCGAGCGCGGTGCGACGCTCTCGGGTGGTCAGCGTCAGTGCGTCGCGGTGGCACGCGCCATGCTGAGCGGGGCGTCGGTGATCATTCTCGATGAGCCGAGCAGCAGCGTAGATCCGCTGACGGAGCAGCGCCTGATGCGCGCATTGAAGTCGCTGGCGCGCACCCGCGCGGTGCTGTTGATTGCCCATCGTCTGGCGACCGTCATGGCGGCGGAAACCATCCTGGTGCTGGAGGAGGGCGTGATCGTGCAACGGGGCACCCATGCGCAGTTGCTCTGCGCCGGGGGCCCGTATGCGAGTCTGTGGCAGGCTCATCGGGACGTCGCGAATGCGCACCTGCGCCTGGCCGTCTCTGCATGAGCGCAGCCCATCGAAGTCTGCGGCGCCTCGGGCGCCTGGGAGTCCTCGTGCTCGGATGCCGGATGATCGCCGCTCAGGCCGATCCCTGGGTACCGTCCGCCGGTAACGGTGCGTTCGACTTCGCGCTGCGTCAGTACGATGCGACGCAGGTCTTCCTGCCCGGTCAATTCGGCACCGCGACGCTGCCGGGCAGTGAGCTGCGCTACACGATGCTGCGCATCACGGGCGTACAGGGCCTAGGCGGACGGCTCTCGCTCGAGTACGACCTGCGCGGCGCGCGCGTCGAGAAGATCCGGGTACACCATCATCTGCGCACCGTGGCCAGCGCCACCGGTGTGCAGGACCAGGAGCTCGGACTGAACCTGGCGCTCGTGCAGGACGCACACTTCGCCGACTCGATCACGCTCAACGTGGTGGCCGCGACCGGCTCGACGAGTTCGATTCCGGCGCTCGGCGTCGGACACACCGCGCTCGAGCCTGACTTTCAGATCGGCGTGTCCGGGACGACCTGGCGCGTGGCGCTGAAGAGTGGTCCGCGGATCTTCCTCGACGGCGGCGTGGCACAGTTGCGCGCCGAGGTCGATGGCGGGGTGCGCCTGTCTCGCCGGCTCGAGCTCGGGGCCGAGATCTTCTATGTACGCACGATGAAACTGCGCGCGCCGCTGCCGGTGCAGGACCGCGCCGAGCAATACGATCTGCTGCGGCCGGGAATTCGCCTCAAGTATCGGGTGACGGCGCATCTGAAGCCGTTCATCGAGTACGAGCAGGATCTGGCCGGTGCGGGCATTCATGCCGGGCGGCGCATCACGCTCGGCGTGACGTACGCGTATTGAGCGTGGAGTCGACGATGCAGTTGCGCTTCGTACGGCACGGGGAGACCGACTGGAACCTGCAGGGGCGTTATCAGGGACGGGCCGATCCGCCGCTGTGCACGGCGGGCATTTCGACGGCCCGAGGGATTACCGGGCGATTGCGCGCGGATGCTCAGCTGCGGCTGGTGTCCAGTCCGCTGCGGCGCGCGACGGCCACGGCCGGAGTGATTGCAGATGCGTTGGGTGTCGCCGCGGCGTTGCCCGATGCGCGCCTCGGGGAGATTGATTTCGGCGCCTGGCAGGGTCTCACCCAGGCGCAGGTGAAACTGCGCTGGCCGGGGTCGTTGCGCCGGTGGAAACAAGACCCGGCTGCGTTCCGCTTCCCGGGTGGGGAGTCGCTGGCCGACGCACAGGCGCGGCTGTGCGACTTTCTCAGTCACCCGCCGTGGCCGGCCGAGCACACCGGGACAGTGCTGGCGGTGTCGCATGCCGGAATGATCCGGCTCGCCGGACTGATCGCCGAGCAGCGTCCGCTCGCGCAGTTTCGGCAGATCGAGGTTCCCTCCGGGGCGATAGAGGCGTTCGAATGGTCTGCAGGCGGTGAGTTGCGCCGGCTGCAGCGAGGCTGAGGAGCGAGCATGAACATCACGATTTTCGGATCAGGGTATGTCGGACTGGTCACCGGCGCGTGTCTCGCCGATGCGGGCAACCACGTCCTGTGCGTGGACGTGGATCGAGCCAAGATCGAGCGGCTGCGCCGCGGCGAAGTGCCGATCCACGAGCCGGGTCTGGAGGCGCTGCTGCGGCGCAACGGCGCCGCCGGCCGACTGCGTTTCACCGACGATCCCGATGCCGGCGTGGCGCATGGGCTGTTCCAGATGATCGCAGTGGGAACGCCTGCGGAGGAAGATGGTTCGGCCGACCTGCGCCACGTCCTGGCGGTCGCCGAGACGATCGGGGCGCGCATGAACGAGTACAAGGTGGTGATCACCAAGTCGACGGTTCCGGTGGGCACCGGGGAGCAGGTGCGCGCAACGCTCGAGAGCGCTCTGCGCCGGCGCGGCGCGGCGGTGGCGTACGATACGGTCTCGAACCCGGAGTTCCTCAAGGAAGGCGCCGCGATTGCCGATTTCATGAAGCCGGACCGGATCGTCATCGGTGCCGAGAGCGAACGGGCGGTCGGGTTGATGCGCGAGTTGTACGAACCCTTCACGCGCAACCGCAGTCGGTTGATCACGATGGATGTG
>JAKADE010000527.1 GCA_021820785.1 Pseudomonadota bacterium | reverse complement strand
CAGTTCGGCGCAGCGTACCGTTGAGCAGTGCCAGCGCCTGCAGCGGTTGGCGCAGGTCATGGCTCGCAGTCGCCAAGAACCGGCTCTTGCCCTGATTTGCTCGATCCGCGCTCTCGCGCGCCAGATCGGCCAGTTCACGCGCCTCTTCAGCTACCGCCCGCGCCGCAATCAGTTCTTTCTGAATGCGCTGCCGATCGCTGACGTCACGAATTGCTGCGACGACCAGGGTCTCGCCGCCGTCGACGACGGGACTGAGACTGATCTCCACGGGAAATTCGGATGCATCACGCCGCAGCCCGTAAAGCTCGAGATTCTGGCCCATGGGGCGGGCCCGCATGTGCGCGCGGTAACTGGCACGGTGCTCCAGGTGACGTGTTCTGAAGCGCTCGGGAAGGAGCGTTTCGATGGGCCGCCCCACGATCTCCTCTCGGGTATAACCGAAAAGTGCAAATACCTGGCGGTTGACGAACCGCACCAGCCCAGCGGCATCGACGATGAGCATGGCATCGGGTGCCGCCTCGAGGGCGCTGCGCGCGAGTTCCGGGGGCGTCAAGCGCATGACGAGCGCTTCCTTTGTATATTCCCTGATTTGACCTGATCAGCCCGCTGACGATGCTGCAGCTGCCGGCGTTTCCGAGGAGCGCCCCGCCACACGACCACGGCGACTTCATTCGATTTCCGTCGGCGCTTTCGCCGGTCCACCGTCGAGATGCTCTGGTACTGAGCATACTTTTTTTTGCTCCGGGTGCGCAAATGCGATTTGGACCCACTCTTGGGTGGACCGGCCATCGTGGGCACAAAATGGAACTGCGGCAGGGCGAAGGGTGACCGGCCCGTACGGCCGCGACAGTGCCAGAGCGGGACGCGCTTCCGTTGAGAAACGTGCGATTGGACAGCTTTGGCGTCGGGCATCGTCACAGGCATGTTCTCCGAACCCGCATGGTCCGTACATCTACGAAGACGAACCATCGCGCGTCGGTGGCAGCATTCCGAGCCTACACGGATCGAGGGATGTTGAGTGGAAAGCTCGATCGTTCTTGGAATCGGCAACGTTCTGCTCAGTGATGACGGCGCCGGAGTTCATGCGGCCCAATCCCTCGCGCAGCGCCTGCCGGAGTCGTCCGGAGTGCGCGTCATCGATGCCGGAACGCTCAGCTTCACGCTGCTCGGATATCTGGAGGACGCGGACCGTCTGATCATCTTCGATGCGGGCGACTTCGGCGCTGAGCCGGGCGCGGTCCGCTGCCTCGAATGCGACGCGCTCGATGCTTTCATCGCCGACGGGACACGCAGGCGTTCCGTCCACGAGGTCGGACTTGCAGACCTGCTCGGCATGGCGCGCTTGCAGCAAACTTTGCCGCCCCAGCGCGCACTCTTCTGTATCCAGGCCGGTGATCTGGGATGGGGACTGGAGCTAAGCGCGCCGGTCCGTATCGGGATACAGCAGGCTGCCGAAGCCGCGCTGTGTCTGCTTGAGCGCTGGCAGTCATGAGCACACTCGGTGGCATCCCGATCCATGTCGAGCCGACCGGCAGTCCAGAGACCGCAGGCGCTCTCGGCGCCGGACTCGGCGCGATTCTGTCGGAACTTGCCACTCTGCTCGAGGCGTTGCGCCGCAGTGGCGCGGAGGGCGCGATCGATCTGCGCAGCCTGCCGCTGGGTCCGGACGATCTGGATCGCCTGCAACGCATCCTCGGTACGGGAGAAGTGGATATCCGAATCGAGGCCAACGGCGAGAGCCGCATTCGCGAGACGGCGGTCGGCGGCCTGTGGTGGACGGAGCATCGCGATGCCGCCGGGGCGCTGCTCGCCGTTCTGATCGAAGTCGCACGCGTTCCGAACATCCTGTCGCCGGCCGACGAAGACCTTGCGCTCGGAGCAGCACGACTTCGAGCCGACGCCGCAGCGCAATGCGCCGAATTTGGGGAGAGCCCGCATGGCACCACCTGAGACCGAGCCGACCATTGGGGAACTGCTTGATCGCAACGGCATCAGCCGCCGCAGCTTCATCAAATACTGTACCGCGATGGCATCGCTCCTGGCGCTGCCGCCGATCGCCGCCCGTGCGATGGCAGCACAATTGCGGGCCGCGCGACGACCCTCAGTCATCTATCTGTCGTTCCAGGAGTGTACCGGCTGCCTCGAGTCATTCACGCGATCGTTCGCGCCGACGATCGAGAACATGATCTTCAACATGATATCACTGGATTACGACGATACGCTGATGGCTGCGGCCGGAGCGCAGGCCGAAAAGGCGCGGGCGCAGGCCATGGAGGCGAACTACGGAAAGTACCTCCTCGTGGTCGATGGCGCCATTCCGACCGCAGACGGCGGTGTGTACCACTGCGCCGCAGGCCGCACCGGCCTCGACATCCTCACCGACTGTGCCAAGGGTGCTGCGGCGATCGTCGCGCTCGGTACCTGCGCATCATTCGGAGGTCTGCCGCACGCCGATCCGAATCCGACTGGTGCCCGGGCGATCTCGGCGCTGGTGCCGGGCAAACCGGTGATCAATGTATCGGGCTGTCCTCCCATTCCGGAGGTGATCGCCGGGACGTTTCTGCAGTACGTGACGACAGGGCGGGTGCCGGATCTCGATGAGCACCTGCGACCGACCGTCTTCTACGGCAACAGCATCCATGATCGCTGCTACCGGCGTCCGTTCTACGACCGCGGGGAATTCGCCAAGACATTCGACGATGAGGGAGCACGCAACGGCTGGTGTCTGTACGAGCTCGGCTGTAAAGGACCGACCACGTACAACGCCTGCGCGACGGTGAAATGGAATAACGCGGTGAGTTTCCCCATCCAGTCGGGGCATCCGTGCCTCGGGTGCGCTGAGCCGGACTTCTGGGACCGCGGCAGCTTTTACAGCCCGATCCCCACCGCGCGTTGGGGTAAGGCCGGTGAGGTCAGTGCCGCGGAAGCGGGCACACTCGCCGCAGGTGCAGCGCTCACCGGTGTCGCCATCGGTGCCGGCAGCGTCGTGCTGGCCCGCAGGCGAATCAGTCGCCACCAGCGCGCGCCGCATTCAGAGTCCGAGACACACAACGAGGAGTAACGCCATGGACCTCGTCGATTTCGCTCGCGGAACAGCATTGAAGATCGCCTTCGTCGTGTTCTTCGTCGGGGTGCTCTGGCGTCTCGTGAACGTGAT
>JAKADE010000526.1 GCA_021820785.1 Pseudomonadota bacterium | reverse complement strand
GTCATGTAATTTTCAATCGTGGCGTTCGCGAGTAACGTCAAATTCAGCGTGGAGTCGTAATAGGCTTGGTAATTCGAACCGCCTGGGGTTGCCGGCAATACCCCGACGAACGTGTCCGCGTGCGCCGGGCCCATAGTCCCGAGGAGCAATACTGCGAGCAATCCCCACCGTGTGCTGTGCTGTTTCAATGAATTCTCCTTTTGAATCGAAAACGTATCGACCCTGTGACCCGTCTGGTCGAAGGCCGCCATGAATCGCAAGACTCATTCCAAATTGCAGTTTCCAAAGATTGACCCGGTTCGCCGAAAAAATTCGAGGTCGGTCTACGTTCGATACGGACGGGCTGGAAGTTACGGCAAGGTTCGCGATATCTGCGGTCCGGCACGGGACCATCGAGACGTTGGTGAGCCCTTAATGGTCACTGGGTGACTGGCCAGGCGTTCGACGGCGGAACCAGGTTCAAAGCAATGATTCCGATAGTACGCATAATGTATATTATGTTAAATAATTGAGTGATGCGTCGCGGTGGTCGGGAGAAGCTGTCGGTCCAACGAGATTTCGGTAACCCCTGTGAGGACCATTCCTTCGTGTCACCCGCTGAATTAATGGTGTCACCTAAAGCAGCTGTAGAATTAGGGAGTTATCCGGCCAGTGACAGATTTCAAAAATAGCCGCCCGGCCGCCTCCCCGATCGACTGATCATTGGTGTCACCCAACGCGGCGCTAGTGACAGTAATGATTGGGCGGTTTTGACCGCAGTGACAGAAATGATTGACAGCAAACCGGCATTGGCATCCGGGACAAATTCCGCGTGACCTGCCTCGGGCTGAACTTCGGCATCGATGAGGGGCGGCGAGTTGTAGCCGAGCGGTGGTGATCACGTGATCCCGTGCACATGTGGGTCTGGTGCTTCGGCGCCGGTCCGACGCGGACCGGATCGCTTTATTGATCTCTATTGATCTCTTTGGGCCGTCGTCTTGGCTTTGATTTCATCAAGGCGTTTGCGGAGTGCCGCCACCTCGGCGAGCTTCGAATCTTTGCTGGAGCGCTCAGCGCGTGCAATCGCAGCGTCAGCCTGATCGGTGTGCGCCCGGGCTTCTTCGAGTGCCAAGTGCCACAGTGCCAAGATTCGCACATTCCGATCCCGTTGGGTGTAGGGGTGATTCGCGGCCCGTTCGTAAAATTCCCGCCCCATTACCGGATTACCACCGCGAAACGCCAGAAGACCGGTCGTGGCATATAGCGCTGGTTGAGTAAAGTTGGGACTCGAGTCGATTACGACTTTCGCGAGAATGATCGCCGCTTCGGAGACCCGACCGAGATACGCAAGTCCGACAGCCTTGTTGTTCAGCAACGAGGCATTATGAGGTTCGGCGTAGAGCCCGCGTTCCGCAAATTCGAGCACCGTCGCTCCGTCCCCGAACACGACACCTGCAACGTAGGAGCCCATCATCAAAGGGCGACTCGAGGTCGGCTCGAACTCCGTCCACTCCCAGCTTCTCGCGATCGCAGCGTCCCACAATCCCTCCAAGCGAGCACGCAGCGCCCGCGCCTCGTACGTGGCGGGTCTATTCAGCAAGGGTGCAGGCACAATGAGCCCCAAGCTCTGCTGGCTGGCCCATTGGGCTTGCGCAATCGCATTCTCGGTTGGGTCTTCGAGGCTCCGCCGAAATAGTTGTCGTGCCTTCTGCATCGCGCCGTCTTCGAGGAGCAAGGTTGCGAGGGCGCCAGCCAGTTCGGAACTGCTCCGGGGTGCCCACTGTGAATGATCTAGGCCACGCTGCCCGATTGAAGCGGTCACACTACGTCGCTTGGCCACTTGCGCTACCGAGATTTCCGCGGCGATGAGCCAGGGATCGACCCGCGTCGCTCTGGCGCCGTTCAGGAGTCGTTGTGCAGCCTGAGGATCATCGACATGTACGAGGTACCGCGCGGCCGACCGTAATACAAACCGATCCTCTGGCGCGAGCTCGAGAGCAACGCGAATGGTCCGATTTGCGCTCGGTGTCTGACCTAAGATCGTGTAAAGCCGCGCAAGATCCACCCACGCATAGGCATCGCGGGGATGCAGATGCACATGACGACGCAATGCGCTGATGTGGCTGTAAATGGGCGTCGGATCGAGCCGTCCCGGCTGAAGCCCAAGTGACTCCGGCGGTGCCACTGCCCGCTCGGCGAGGGCACGCCGAGCGACCGCTCGGATGCTTGGGTTGGCATCGGACGCATTGTCCGCCAGCATCCGGACCGCCGGCTCGACTTCATTGAGTCGACCGAGCACGATGCCCGAGGCCACCAGTTCGGCGGCGACCTCGATGGATCGCTCACGATCCCATTCGAGCTTGCGTTCCTCGAAGTGCGCATCCGGCTCGCGCTCTTTCTCAACGGTCGAAGCGCTCGCGAGCTCGCCCGCAAAGATAGTCGCTTCCGAGGGCCGCCAGCGCGGCAGCAGGCGCCTTTCAGCGTCCGGTTGACTGATGCTCATCGGCTGGCCTTACGACGCTCATGAATCCCCGCTTCGAGAGCCAACCGATCGAAAATTGATATGTACCGCTCCAGGTCGTAGACGTTACCGGTGCCGGCGAGCGTTGCCCGGGTGACTGGGTGGCCTCGAAGAGCTGGGTCCGGATCGCAGAGCTGGCGGATGCACTGGAGCAACTCCTCGCGGTACGGTGCTTCAGTTGGGATGTCGTTCGCCACGCGGTCGAGTGCTCGCGCATAGGCCGCCCGAACCTGACCAAGCACGGCAGCATAAGTG
This sequence comes from Pseudomonadota bacterium, assembly GCA_021820785.1. Next base: position 404 of record JAKADE010000526.1, on the reverse strand, counting down.
CCCGTCCATACGGTCGGCCGAGCTGCAGAGTCGAGCTCATCGATGATCATCGCTGTCATCGGCAGGCCCGTGATTAGAAATGCGGCGAGGCTACCGAGCAGATACGCATCACAGCCCAGACGACGCACCACGAAATCCGGATCGACCTGCCCATAGAGAAGTTCCGGCGGAGCGTAGGTACGTTCGCCCGCGACACTCAAGCCATCGTGCGGTGCTGCGCGCCCCTTCATTGACGCGCGTCCGACGTCACAGACTTTGAAAATTCCGTCGACAAAGCGCAGCGCATTCGAGGGTTTCATGTCCTGATGCGCCACCTGCACCCCGTGCAGCTGCCGCAGACCGTTTGCCACGTTATGCAGGGCCTTCAGCGCCTGCGACATCGGGAGTCGCTTTGAGACCGTGAC
>JAKADE010000525.1 GCA_021820785.1 Pseudomonadota bacterium | reverse complement strand
AGTTTGTAGGTCGCGCCGGTCGCGCGTACGAATTCCGTCTCATCGATTCCTAAAAAACGCAGCAGATCGACGAACGGCGGAATGGTTGCCTCGCCCACCCCGATCGGGGCGATCTGCACCGACTCGATCACGGTGATCGCGGTCCCCGCCGGGGCGGCCCGGGCCAGTATGCTGGCCGCGAGCCACCCGGCGGTTCCCCCGCCGACGATGGCGATCGAACGAATTCGCCGCTCGTCGGTCATGACGGCCTCAGTTGCGGAAGTGGAATCCGAAGAAGAAGCGCCGTCCCCAGTTGTCGTAGGTCAAGGGCTGGTTCGGCCACTGCAGATAGTCATGCGTCGCCGCATCGGTGAGATTGGTCGCCGACAGGACGATGCCGAAGTGCTTGTTGAAGTCGTAGCCCACCTGCGCATCGAGCTCCCCATAGGGTGCCTGCCAGACCTCCAGCGCCTGCGGCTGACCGTTCGCGCCCTGGATACTGAACGTCGAACCCTCGACGTTGTCGCTGATCGCCTTGGAGCGATACGTGTACGCCAGGCGTCCGGAGAACCCGTAGCGCTGGTAGTACACCGTCGCCGCCAGCGAATTCTCCGACACGCCGGGGAACGGGATGCTGTTGGTGTACGTCAGCGGGATGTTCAGGTTCATCTCCGACTTCGACAATGTGTAATTGAAGTCGACGCCGAATCCTCTCAGCAGGCCCGTGAACGGGTATTCCGTGCCGATGATCACCCCGTAGATGTCGCCGCCCTTGCCATTCTCAGGCTGCGTGACGTTCGCAGTGACGCCATTGACGGTCGTCGCCACGTTCGCGGTGTACGGGAAGCTGTCCACCTGCTTGTAGAAGCCCTGCAGTTCGGCCACCGCACCACGCGCGAAGTAGTTGAAGTACCCCAGCAGGAACTGATCCGCCCGGTACGGCTGCAGCGCCGGATTGCCGCCACTGCCGCCGGCGAAGATGAAGTTCGTACCGGACCCGGAACGAGTGAAGTTGTACGCCTCACCGACGCCCAGCTGCGCGAGGTTGACCGGCGCGGTCACACGGGCCGCACTCAGTCGCACCTGCTGAGAGTCGGTCAACTCGAGCGTGTAGTTGAACGTCGGCAGGATATCGGTGTACCTCTGCACGTTCTGGATGGGGATATTGTTCGAATTCACGCCATTCCAGGACGCCGTACCGTAATACGACGGCACCGGCGCCTGCTCAGCACCATCGATCGTGATCTTGGTGTTGACGACCCGGACGCCGAAGTTGATGTGATAGTGATCTTCCGGCGAGCCGATATCCGCCATCAGGTACGAGGCAATCTGCCGATAGTTGACCGAATACGAGCTCAGCGTGTCCGGGAAGAACCGCTCGGTGTTGTTCGTCACTCCGGCGCCGTTCCAGACGGTATTGAGGAAGGTCGACGGATTGGTCATGCCACCGGCGTACGGATTCTTCACGGTCATCGGACCTGACCCGAAGTTGTTCACCGTCTCCATCAGCCCCGGCGCACTGGTGCCGGTCGAATACGGGATATTCGGCGTCGAATAGCCCGGATCCTGATAGTACAGCCAGGTGCTGCAGGTGGCGCATCCGGGCTGAATTCCGATGACGTTGCCGTTGATCAGGTAGCGCCCGAAGGTCTCGCTGACGTCATTCGTGCCGTAGCGCGCGCCTGCCGAAATCGTCGTCGCACGGACGCCGGACGGCTTCCAATGCAGATTGAGCTTGACGGCCTTGAGGGTCTCCTGCCCAAGATTTGCCCACGCCCAGGCCGACTTGAAGGTCGTGTAGGCCGGATTGGACAGCACGTTGGTCGGATAGGAGACCGTCGGCAGACCCGATGTGCCGCCATTGGTGTAACTGAAATTGTACCCCGGGCTGGCATAGGGATCCGTCCCGCAGACCGCACCGCCGTTGTTGCAGCCCGGCGCGCCAGGACTGGTGGGCGTACCGGCGGAGGTCTCGTACAGGCCGTGCTCGGTGTCCTGCTGAGCCGCCTGCATGTTCGAGCTCATCTTCGAGTAGAAGACCCCGAGATCACCGCTCAGCGCACCGCCGTTGTTGAAATCGGTCTGCCACTGGAAGTTATTCGCGTGATCACTCGTGCCCTGGTAGAGCGTGGCCGTTTCGGCACCGTTGGCGGTAAAGGTGCCGCTCTGCACGACCCCGTTGCCGTCAATCGAGTACGGATACGCCGGATCGATGCCGGTGATCGGGAACGTCGTGTTGCCCGCACCGTTGAAGTAGATCTTGTTGGAGTAGTTGATCTGGGTATCTTTTTCACCCGAGTAGAACCAGCGCAGCTGCGTGGTGACGGAATTCGTCACCCGCCAGGCCAGTCCGAGCGTCGCCCCTTCGTTGCTGCGATTGTCGGTGATGTTGCTGAGGTACGCGAGCTCCGGCAGGATGTAGTGCTGCGAGAGCTGCGAGTAATCCGCCAGCGTCGTCCCGCCACTTGCCGGGGGCGTCAGCGCGGAATTGGTGGTCACCCACGGCGTGCGGTTGTAGGCCTCGAACTCCTTGTCCAAGGTCTTGTACTTGGAGTAGGAAACGCTGGCGTAGACCGCGAAGCGGCTGTTGAACTTGTACCCCGCGACCAGCGACGCGTTCGGTGTGATGCCGCTCGTGCCCTGCGAGTCCACGCCCTTGACGTTGCCGCCCAGGGTGAGCCCCATCGGCAGGGTGAGCGGGTTCTGCGTGCGCAGGTTGATGGTACCGCCGATCGCACCGGACAGATCGGCCGCCGTCGGATTCAGTGCCACGTCGATGCCGCTGACCTCGGAGCTCGGCACGCTCTCCAGCGAATTGTACTGGAAGTTGGCGCCAGCGCCGCCGTTGGCGGCTTCCCCCGAGGTATAGAATTCGCGGCCGGTGAGAAAGTCATCGCCGTTCAACTCGATGATGTTCTGACTCAGACCCTCGACGAGCACCTGGGTGCCGAACCCATTGGCGCGGTTGATCTGGATGCCGGGCAGGCGCTGCAGGGACTCGGCGACGTCCTGATCGGGCATCTGACCGAGGTCCTCGGGGCTCACCACTTCGATCGGCTGAATCGCGCGGCGCTCTGCGTTCAGCGCGCTCTCGAGCGACTCGCGAAAGCCCGACACGATGACTTCCTTCAGCTGCGTCGGCGCCGAGGAGGCGGCCGAAGCTGATGCACCGGCATGCGCAGCCG
>JAKADE010000524.1 GCA_021820785.1 Pseudomonadota bacterium | reverse complement strand
TGCGCGAGGGGATCGCATCACTGTAGCGGGGATTCCCGGCCGAAATACCGGCTTCCCGGTACGCAGTTCTCCATAAAGCCGGGATTTTTTCCCGCCCGTCGATTCGCTAGCGTATCCATGGCGCGGCATCAGCGCAGCGACAGCCAGGCCGGAGGCGCGGCAATGGATCATCGTTGGGGGTATCGGGTACGGACCGATCTCGACGTGCAAGTCTTTTGGGACGCGTCGACGTTCCCTGCGGCCGCAACCCTTATCGACATCAGCGTCAGCGGTGCGCGCTTTCGTGCCGATGTCCGCCCACCGCTGCTCTCGCGTGTCAGGCTGATCGGGCCCTGGAACTCGCGTACCACCCGAAGCAGCGCCCTCGAGGGCTTTCTGGTCCGTCACACGCCGGACGGATTCGCGCTGGAGTGGATGCAGCTGGCCCCGGAGGTGCTCGAAGCCCTGATCCGCACGCTTCTCACCCGCTACAGCCGCACACATCCCGCAGGCAGAGCCGCAGCAAAACACTCGACCGTCGCACCGGCCTGGACACTTGCCGGGAATCCGATTCTCGTCCGCGGGAGCCATGATGCTCTATCCCGATCTCATTCACGGCGCGCTTGAAGCCGCACCGGATGCCATCGTCATCAGCGATGGCGTCGGCCGCATCGCGTTCGCGAACCAACGCGTGTGCGAACTGTTCGGATACGAGCCTCATGAACTGCTCGGCCAGCCGATCACCAAACTGCTGCCCGAACCGGCGAGCGCACACGGCGACGTCTACCTGGTGCATCGCAACGGCCGCGACATCCCGGTCGATATACGACGCAGCCCGTTTTCAGGCGGCGATTGCACCCTCATGATCTCCTCGATCCGGGAACTTCCCGAGCACTCGCAGCTTGAGTCCGACCTGATTGCGGCCCGCGAGGCGGCCGAGCGCGCCGACCAGGCCAAGAGCCGATTCCTGGCCACCGCCAGTCATGACATGCGACAGCCGCTGCAGGCGCTGTCGCTGTTGAATGGCACGCTGCGACGGCTGTGCGACGAACCGACCGTCGCCGGGTTGCTGCTGCAGCAGGAGCAGTCGATCAGCGGCATGTCACGCCTGGTCAATGCGCTGCTGGACATCGGCCGGCTCGAAGCCGGCGCGATCAAGCCGGACATCGGGGAGTTTCCGCTGGCGCCGCTGTTCGAGGAGCTGCAGCGCGATTTCGCCAGCGTCGCGCTCGAGAAGGGACTGCGCCTCGAGGTGGAGTTCTCGCCGGCTGTCGCCCGCAGCGACCGTGCCTTGCTCGGCCAGGTGCTGCGCAATCTGATCTCCAATGCCATCAAGTACACGCGCCGGGGTCGAGTGCTCGTGCGGTGTCTGCTCGCCGCGGAGATCGTCCGACTCGAGGTCCTCGATACCGGCATCGGTATCCCGGCGGAACTCCTGCCGCGCATCTACGACGAGTTCTTCCAGGTCGGTAACGCCGCGAACAGCGTGCGCGACGGCTACGGACTCGGATTGTCCATCGTGAACCGGATCGTCAAACTCCTCGGTCTTCGACTCGACGTCTCCTCCGTGCCGGGTAAGGGGTCGAGCTTCTGTCTGGACGTACCCGCCGGTACGCACGAACAGAGTACTGTCGGGAACACCGCAGTCACGGAACCGGGCGGCATGACGTCGCGGGCGGCGAGCCGTCCGCAGGTCCTGCTGGTCGAAGACGATGCCGGGGTCCGCGATGCCACCCGCATGCTGCTCATGGCCGAGGGTTATCAGGTCGTGACGGCGGCTTCCTATGCCGAGGCGCTCACGCGCTCCGATGCCCAGCCGCGCATCGACCTGCTGATCACGGACTATCACCTCTCAGGCGCGACCGGAATGGAAGTCATTTCCTCACTGCGCGCCAAACGTGGCGCCAGCCTGAGCGCGATACTCGTCAGCGGCGACACCTCGAACCGAGTGCAGGGGCTGGGTCATGAGGCCGGCTTGCGGATCGTGAAGAAGCCTATCCAGGCCGAGCAGTTTCTCGCCGTCATCAACGAGCTGCTCGCGACCGATGTGAACGCCCCTTCGGCCGCCGTCACGAGCTGATGCGGCCGGAATAAAGTCCGGGCCTGCCGAGGCGGCACAGCATAGGTGTTTTCCGGCACGCGGCACGCGTCCTCGCGCCGTATAGTGGCTGCAAGCGCCGGAGGCCGTCATGACCAGTATCACCCTCAGCCCGGAACAGATCCGCAGCGCCCCGCCGGAAGTGCGCCGGTGGATCGAGCATGAGATCGCCGCTTCCCTCGGTCTGGAGATTCGCTCCGGCGACGGACGACGTCAGAGCGCACCGCTCGCCGGCTGCAGCCGCGACGAGCTCGCCGCCGTCCTTCAGCTGATTCAGGGGGCATTCCCCGTCGTCAACGTGTTCTTCGAGCTGGGCCGCAAGGGCGTCCCGTTCGCCCAGGATCGCCTCGAAGCGTACCGCCTGTCCGACATCCAGCATCACACGCGGTTACAAAGCCCGGACCAGGTGATCGCCTGCCTCTCGCTCATCGACGAGGCGCTGCACCGTGTGCGCGGCGCAGCCGACACGTCCTTCTACGGCCTGGATGGCGATTACTGTTTCATCGCTGCCCCGACGCAGCAGAATATCCGCCAGCTGTGGTTCGAGCTGATTGGACGCGGCGAGGCAACGGGCCTCGCGCCAAATGGCCCGGGTGACGGCTCGATCGAACGGGATCCCGTGACGCCCCTCGAGCGAACCGGAGCGCCGATCAGTCCCGTACCTGTCCCGGCTGCGACATAGCAGGACACGCGCGACGCCGTGGAGACATCGGTGGTGCGGTGGATTGTCCCGCACGGCATCCCGCAAGTGCGCCTGCGCGAGCCAGGAACGTGAGCACCGCCCTCCCCGAAACACCCGCTGCCCCGACGCCACCGGATGCGAGCTCTTCATCCGGCGATCCGCCACCACGCTGGTTCGCTCAAAGTCTCGCGGAGGTGGCCGCAGCGCTGACGACATCCCCCGCCGGTCTGAGCGCCGACGAGGCTGCGGTGCGACTGCGAACGTTCGGCCCGAACACCCTCATCGAACCCCCTCGGCGCTCGCCGCTGATGATGTTCGCCGCGCAGTTCGCGGACCTGACGACCCTGGTGCTGATCGGTGCGGCGGTGCTCTCCGCATTCATCGGCGAACCCTCGGACGTGGTCGTG
>JAKADE010000523.1 GCA_021820785.1 Pseudomonadota bacterium | reverse complement strand
GCCGCGTGCTGCGGCTGGCGTGCCCGGCAGGACTCGAACCTGCGACCACCGGCTTAGAAGGCCGGTGCTCTATCCAACTGAGCTACGGGCACGCGAAACTGCATCGCCCACTCGCCCGCAAGCCAGACCTGCCGCACGGGGGCGCGAATAATACGTAACCACGGGCGCCAGCGTCAATTTGGATTTTACCGAGGCCGCGCGGGTCGCGGCCAGCGCAGCGGGACGGGGCGGCCGGGCTATGATGGGACTGCCGCCCCCCACTTCGCCCCGCACGCTTGCCCATGGCCACCGAGCCCCCTGCACACATGCCCCCGCCGCGACTGTCCCGGGACGCCCCCGAGATCGAATGGCAGCTCGCTGCCGCAGATCTGGACGCGGTGCGCCGCTGGCTCGGTGCTGGCGTGGCTACGGCCGGGCTGAGGATCGAGCCGCTGCCCCCCCAATCGCTCCGCGACGCCTACCTCGATACGGCAGATTGGCGGGTCCTGCGCGCCGGGTTCGCCCTGCGCGTGCGCCGGGAGGGTGCACACGCGGAAGCCACGCTGAAGAGCCTCCGTTCGGCACGGACGGACCGGGCCGAGCGCCGCGAGATCACCGAGGCGCTTGCGGACGGCGCCGCCGGGCCCGAGCGCTCGGAGGGTCCGGTCGGATCGTGGCTGCACCGCACGCTCGGCAACGCGGTGCTGCGCCCCCTCTTCGTCGCCCACACCCACCGGGAGCGCTTTGCCATACGCCAGAGCTTGGCTGCGGGGCAGCTCGGGGAGATCGCCTTGGATGAGACGGAGCTGCTCGACTCAGCACAGCGGCCGCTCGAGCGGCTGCACCGGGTCGAGGTCGAACTGACCAAGGGGAACCCCGACGCATTGCTGCCCCTGGTGGAGGCCTTGTGCGACGCCTGCGGGCTTGGGCCGGCGCGGGAGAACAAATTCGCGGCCGGTCTGCGTGCCGCCACCCTGAGGCCGCCGAGCGACTGAGCCCAGCTCAGTGCGCGCCCGCGGACAGTTCCGCGGACATCGCGGTTCGGGCCGGTTTGGCGAACCAGACCAGGAACACCATGACCAGAAACAAGATCCCCGAGATATAGAAGATATCGTCGGCGGACATCATGAATGCCTGGTTGTCCACCATGTGGTTGAGCAGCAGCGAGCTCTGCTGATGGCTGAGTCCCTCAGCGTGCATTTGCACCATGAACTGATGGGCCTGGGGATTGGACGTCAGGCTCGCAACCAGCCGGTCATGGTGCAGCCGCGCACGGCGCGACCAGAGCGTCGTCGTAATCGACGTCGCGAAGGAGCTGGCGGTGATGCGCACGAAGTTAATTAATCCTGAAGCGGATGCGATTCGCTCGGACTCCAGCCCGGAGAACGCCAGCGCGAGCAACGGGATGAAGAACGTCGCCAGCGCAGCGCCCTGAATCAGAGTCGGCGTGAGCATGACTTCGAAGCTTGCCTGCGTGGTGAAGTCGGCCCGCATGAACATCACGAGCGCGAAGATCAGGAATGACACGGTCACGAACCAGCGCGGATCGAAGCGGTCGACCAGCCGTCCGACCACGGGCGTCAGCACGATCGCCATCAAGCCGACGGGGGCGAGGACCCAGCCCGCGAGCGTCGCGGTGTAGCCCATGTATTGCTGCAGCCACAACGGCAGCAGAACGACCGTGCCGAAATACAGTCCGTAGCCGACGGACATCGCCACCGTCGCCACCAGAAAATTCCGCCCGCTGAACAGGTGCAGATCCACCACGGGATGTTTGTCCGTGAGCTCCCACACGAGGAAGACCACGAGGGCGATCGCCGCCACGATGGCGAGCGTGACAATGAGCGGCGAGCCGAACCAATCGAGGTTCTTGCCCCTGTCCAGCACCACCTGCAGCGAGCCCACCCAAAGCACGAGCAGGCCTAATCCGACCTTATCAATGGGCACGCGCGCCGTGGGCGTCTCCCGGCGTCGGTAGACCGACCAGGTAATGAGCGCAGCGACGATGCCGATCGGCACGTTGATGTAAAAGATCCACGGCCAGGAGATATTGTCCGTGATCCAGCCACCCAGCACCGGACCGACGACCGGCGCCACCAGCGTGGTCATCGACCAGACTCCCAGCGCCGCTCCGGCCCGGGACTTCGGGTAACTCGAGAGCAGCAGCGCCTGCGACAGCGGGATCATTGGACCAGCCACCAGTCCTTGCAGGGCGCGAAAGACCACCAAAGTGCTGAACGTCGGAGCCAGCCCGCACAACGCCGAGGTGACTACGAAGAGCAGCGTCGAGGCCGTGAACAGCCGCACCTGCCCGAGACGGCGGGTCAGCCAGCCCGTGAGGGGCATCGAAATAGCGTTCGCCACCACGAACGAGGTGATGACCCAGGTGCCCTGGTCGGGGGAGACCCCCAGATCACCGGCGATCGCCGGAATCGACACATTGGCAATCGACGTGTCGAGCACGTTCATGAACGTCGCGAGCGATAGCGCGATCGTACCGAGCACGACGGCCATCCCTTCCAGCGGTGGCAGCGGGCCCGGGCCGGCCGCCGGCCGTGGCGCCGGCGCACTCGGTGCGCCCGGCGCGTGAGATTCGCTCATGGGTCGCGTCTTCCCTTCAGTACATCCAGTGCCCGGCGCTGAGCAGCCGCGTCGAGCTCGTGCCGGCCCGGCCGTCTGCCGCCAGCCGCTCGGCGTGGCGCCCCGCGCGGCCCTGGCCGGCGCTGCGCAGGTCGTTCAACCGGGCATCCTCGGCCCGTACGCGCCCGGCGCTACGGCGCTCGCGCGCCGGATTCGGATCGTTCGCCGCAATGATTTGGCGAATGGTGCGATCCGCCTGCGCATCGACGGAGCTGAACACGTCGGTCGAAGTTGCCGGCGCAGTGCTGGCCACCTCCGGCAGTCGGGGCGAGCCATCGTGCCGAACGTCAACGTACGCGTCCATGGACAGCCCGATCTGCAGCGGGTGCTGCGCGAGCTCCTTCGGATCGAGCGCGATACGCACCGGAACCCGCTGCACGATCTTGATCCAGTTGCCGGTCGCATTCTGCGGCGGCAGCAGCGAGAAGGCTGAGCCGGTGCCGGCGCCGAAGCCGATCACGCGGCCGTGATAGACCACGTTGCTGCCGTAGAGGTCCGAGACCAGCCGCACCGGCTGACCGATGCGCATGTCGGCGAGCTGGGACTCCTTGAAGTTCGCATCC
>JAKADE010000522.1 GCA_021820785.1 Pseudomonadota bacterium | reverse complement strand
GCGTGGTTTGCGTGGTCCCGAGGCCATGCGCGCGGCGGTGTGCCTCGAGACGGTTCATCTGCGCAATGATCGCTTCCTCGCGCCGCGCGAGCAGGTTGTGCGCCAGCAGGCGTAGCGTCTCGTCCGGATGGTTCAGCGCTCCGCGCAGCAGATGGGTGGTGTCGCGGCTGCGGCGGGTTGCGATGGCCAGCAGCGCGCGTGAGCCGAGATCGCTCGAGGGCAGCGCGGCGCGCAGGCGCGCGAGCGCGCCGCCGGCGCCGAAGTGACTGACGTGGCCGCGGATTTCACTCGCATACGCGGGCTGGCGCACGAGCTTCGGCTGCGGATGATGCGGGTCCTTTTCCAGGTGCGGATACACCAGGCCGATGAGCAGGATGAGCGCAGGGCCGAGCACGGGCAGCATGGCGCCGAGGGCAGCGAGCGAGAGCACGTTGAGTGCACGACGCTCACGCAGCCGGCGCGGCAGCAGAGCATGGCCGATGACGGCGCACAGCGCACTCAGCAGCGCGTTGAGGAGCAGCAGGGCCAGCACCAGGGTGGCGGCAGCGGACATCGAGGCCGGTTGCAGCCAGTCGGTCAGGTGCGCAGTGACATCGGCGATCATGGCGTGAGTCCAATGCCGCGATCGCGCAGCAGCGCGAGCGGCGAGCGGTGGTCGACCTCGATGCCGCACTCGCGCAGCAGCACGAGTGGCGCTCGATGGTCGATGGGTATCTGCGTGACGCCGAAGCCGGCCGCCTCGAGCCCTCCTTCCATGCGATGGGCGCGCAGGATGCCCTCGATGCGCTCGAGGAACCCGCGCGCGGTGGCGGGACCGGCGAGCGGCAGCAGGATCAGCAGACCTGCGCCGAGCGGTCCGAACGGCTCGCGCCAGTACAGATCCAGACCGCGGCGCGCGGAGTACAACGCGTCGAGCGCGGAGGTTTGCGCATCATCGGCGTGAGCGCGCACCACCACCAACGTCGAACGCACGCCGCTGCGCTCATGCAGGCGCTGCAGCTTGATCAGCTCGTGAGCGAACACGGCCGGGCAGTACGGCAGAACGTGGCGCAAATCCGCGGTCTGGGCCGCCGCCCAGCTCTCGTCGGCGAAATACTGCAGCATCGCCGCTGCGGCGGTCAGGTTCTCCTCGACGAGGGCGAGCAGCGGCAGGTCGCGCACCACGAGCACGCCGAGCTTCTCGCCCGCGGAGTCGATCAGCGGAAACACCGCACGGTAACTGCCGCCCTGTTCGAGTTCGACCAACTGATCGATGCTGTGATAGGCGGTCTGCTCGTGTTCGAGCGCATAGCGCAGCAGAGGATCGGCGCGCACGAGGGGCGCAGTGGCGCCGAGTGCGGCGAGCGGCTGATCGGCGAGCCGCCCGCCGCGGTACAGGTGCAAGCCGGCGCTCTCGAACCGGCAGTACTGCGCCAGCAGCTGCAGCAGCGCGTTGGCGCCGGTCGCGGAGACACCGGAGTGTTCTTCGGCGCTGAGTTCACGCAGCGCCTCGAGCGCGCCGCGCAGCGTGACCGGTTGCGCGATCAGCGCCTCCTCGAGACGGTCGTGCGAGAGGCGCGTGACGAAGAACGCCCGGGTCAGCGACTCCAGACGCTGCTCGGTGTAATCGGTGCGCGCCTGAGCGGCTCTGAGCTGCTCGCGCCAGCGAGAGCGGTATTGTCCGCCGCTCAGCGCAGCGAGCGCCCCGCCGGCCATCTGGATCAACGGCGGCGCCTGGCCGCTGAGTCCGAGCCGGTGCGCGGCGATGCCGGCGGCGGCCAGGACCAGGCTTGCGAGCGCGGACGGGGCAAGGCCGTAGCGCAGTCCGAGCAGCAACGGAATCAGCCACAGCCAGGGATAGGGCGAGGCGGTGAACGGCGTGGTGCGAAACAGCCACAGTGCCACGGCGAGCCCGGCGAGCGGCAGCAGGAGCACTTCCGTCCAGACGACGATGCCGTAGCGCTGATCGGGATTCCTGTCCATGCCGGTTCCGCCTCGCGTTCAGGGCAGCAGGCGCTTGAGCAGTCCGGCCAACGTTCGTTCGGACAGGACGGCCAGCCCCTCGCGGCTGCTGCCGCTCGCTGAGGCAACGCCGTTCCAGAGCGTCGTGCCGGTGCGCAGGTCCATCAGGCGCAGCGTGACCCCGACGGCAGGTTGACCGTCGAGGCCGATCTTGTAGTGCCACTCGTCGACGCTGCCGAGGAGCGCGTAGCGGGCGCCGTGGCGATGAGCCCAGGCGAGCTGTCCGCGCTGTTCCTTCGCCCCTTCGCCGACCGGCAGCGGGCCGCGGTCGCCCGGGGAGGGTGCGAGCAGGACATGCGTCAGCCCGTGCACGCCGAGCAGCGCCGTCAGCTGCTGCTGGACGCGTCCGCCGGCATAGGGTGTGGAGGTGTTGTTGACGGGCGTCAGCACGCACCACACCGCCTTCCTATCCGGATGAGGTGAGGCGGAGGCCGCGAGCTGAACGGTGGCGCAACCGGCGAGGCCGGCCGCGGCGCACAGGATCAGGATCCAGGTGATGGTCTTCGATGAGGCTCTCATGGTCAGACTCGTTTATTGCGGGGATGAGAAGTAATGTCGATAGCGCAGCATGACGCCCGCCGTGCGCCCGCTGTGCGTGCCCACGTTGTTCTGCAGAGTCAGGCTGAGCGAGAGGTGATCGGCGCCGAATACGGGTGTGGCGATCCCGGCGTCGAGGTCATAACCCTGGCCGCTGACGCTGTTGGCGCAGAGATCCGCGCTGGCAAATGGCCGCAGCCGTGAGACGAAAGCGCGCCGGTCGCGCAGGTTGAAATGGCCGCCGGCGCAGGCCTGCACGAAGCTTTGCGGCACGAAGAAACCCACGGTGGGGCGAAGATCGGTCGGCACCAGGGGGCGCAGCTGGGCGGGCAGGTGCGCCGCAGGTGCATAGTGCGCACCGCTCACCGAGGCCTGCAGCGTGAAGTCCGGCGGTGAGAACCACAGGTGGTATTCGGCGCCGAGCGAGAAGCGCTGCACCGTGCCCAGTGCTCCGCCGCCCTGGGCGCGCAGCTCGCCGGCCTGCACCTGCAGCGCGAGCGCCGTACGCGGCGTCAATTGCTTGCTCACGAGCGCGCTGAGTCGGTCTTCCAGTGCGCCGACGCTGAGCGCGGCGGTATCGAGGGGGCGGGCGCCGGCAATCGCCGCGAGCGTCGTGTGCATCGAGCCGCTCCAGCGCTGCTGCCAC
>JAKADE010000521.1 GCA_021820785.1 Pseudomonadota bacterium | reverse complement strand
GGTGTTGTACGGGGTGGGCGCGCGGCTCGATACGCAGCCGGAGCTGCTCTTCACGCTGCGCACCGTCGAGCACGGTGAGCTGATCGGCGCGGCGGTCGATCTCGGGGCCGCACCGGGAAAGACGCAGCGCAAGCGGATTGCCGAAGAAGATCTTGCCGGCGTGTTCGGCATCGAACTGGCCGACGCCCCGCGACCGGCGCGCAAATCGCGATCCGCCGCGGCGGTGAAGTCGCCGGCAAAGCGCCGGGCGGCGGTCAAGCCGACTCCGCGACCGCGCGTCTCCTCCGCCAGAATTGGCAAGTCGGGCAACAAGGGGAAGACCCGGCGGTGAGCGCGGCGGCCCGTGGGTAGCGCGGAATCTCCCGGGTCGTTCCAGTGTCGCGCGGTCGGAGGGGCGCGGCTGGGTAGGGCAGGCTGATCAGGCCCCGGCGAGCGCAAGTCATGCGGACGTGCACGTATGCGGGCGCATGCAGCGCCCCCCTCGCGGCGCGAACAGGGGCAGCCCGTGCGATCTCATCAACTGCGCCTGCTGTGCGTCGCTGTGAAACGTGACCGGCGAGGCGTGTGCCCCGTCCGGGGCACCGCTCCAATGGGTGGAACCCGCAGATCTCGTCGGGCGCCTGCGCGCCGAGCGTCTTCCACGCGTCGGAAGATCGTGCGGGCTCGGCAGTAAGCGGCACAAAAAAGTCTTTTATTCTCAAAAATAACCTATTAAAGGGTATAATTAGGACAATTATAGGGACAAGGGTTTCGATGATGTTTTCGCTCTCAACGGTCCCGGAAATCGCGAGCGCGCTGGGAAAGCGCTTGCGGCGGCTTCGACTGCATCAGGCGCTCACCCAGGCAGAGCTCGCGGCACGCGCGGGCTTGTCGACTCGCGCGGTGAGAAACCTGGAAAGCAGCGGCCAGGCGACCCTTGAGACGTTCCTCAAGGTCATCGTGGCCGTGGGCCGTGCAGAGGATCTGGACCCGATTCTCGAGGTGAAGATCCACTCGATTCGCGACATGGAACGGGCTCATCGCGAGCGCCAGCGTGCACCACGCTCGCGCAAAGGGTCGCATTGATGAAAACGCTGCGGGTGCTCTACGAGGGATGGGGCGAGACATTCCAGCTGGGTCTGCTCGCCGATGACGGGCATCAGCTCCTCTTCGAGTACAGCGATACCGCGCTGCGCCGCGGGCTCGAGTTCTCGCCGCACGCGATGCGCCTGCAAGCCGGCGCTCGCGGAAATTTCCCTGAGTTCCAGTCTCGCCTGCCCGGGTTCATCAGCGACAGCCTTCCGGACGGCTGGGGTCTGCTCCTGATGGACCGGTTGATGCGCCGCCGTGATATCGATGTCCGCAGACTCTCACCCCTTGATCGGCTGGCCTTCCTCGGCCGCAGAACCATGGGTGCATTGACGTATCAACCCGACACTGAAGTTGATCTTTCACAGGATACGGTGAGTCTTCTGGCGCTGGCTGAAGAATCGCAAAATCTCATCGAGGACAAGAGCACGGACCTGTTGCGCACGTATGTGAAACTTGGCGGCTCTGCGCACGGGGCTCAACCGAAGGTGCTGGTGAATATCGAGCCTGACACGGATCGGGCTTGGACCACGGAGGACTCTCCGGGCCTGCCGTGGATGGTGAAATTCCCGGGTGACGGGGAGCACCCGGAAGTTTGTGCCGTCGAGCATTTCTACGCAGACCTGGCCCGGATGTGTGGTCTTGCGATCCCGCCGACACGGTATTTCGAACTCGGCAAGACGGAGCGGGGGCGGATGAGCGCATTTGGCGCTCAACGGTTCGATCGGGATCAAGGCAGGCGCGTGCCCATCCATACCGCTGCGGGCGCTGCACATGTGGATTTTAGACTACCGTCATCCCTGGATTATTTGACCCTTCTGCGTCTGACGCAAAAAATCACCCGTGATGTCAGGGAGGTCGAGGTTGCCTTTGAGCGCTGCGTATTCAATGTCATATTCAATAATCGCGACGATCATCCGAAGAACTTCTCATTTCGGATGGAAGAGAATGGTCAGTGGCGCGTCTCTCCCGCATACGATCTGACCTTCAATCGGGGCGCCGGAGGTGAACACCACATGGATGTCTGTGGTGAATCGCGCGACATATCCGGGCAGGCCGTTTTGAAGCTCGCGCGTCAGGCGGATATTCGTGAGTCCAGGGCCCGCCAGATCATCGACCGAATGGCGGAGGTGGCCGGACGTGTGCGTGCGGCGGCGACGGCGTATCCACTGCGCAACGCCACTGTGCGCGAAATCGCCAGCGCTATTGAGGCGAACCGGGATCGCGTTGCCGGGTCCGGTTAACGATGCGGGATTCATCGGGGGGATGGCGGTGGGGTGCCGACAGGGCACGAGAGCGCGTCCCGACAGCAGCTCGCGGTCCATGCGGGCGCGTGTGCCAAGGCTCCGTGGCGTGCGGCAGTACCCGCAGCGTGGCCCAGCCGACTCCTGGAGGCGGGCCCGGTGTAGGATGGCGATCGATTGCCCAGCCCCACCCGGGCGGGCTCGCGCCGTCGCCAGAGGAGAACCCGTGTCCGCGCATTACCTGCTTAAGACAGAGCCTTCGGACTATGCCTTCGCTGATCTGGTGCGCGACAAGGAGACGATCTGGGACGGTGTGGCCAATCCCGCAGCGCTGAAGGTTCTGCGCGGGATGAAGCCCGGGGACCGGCTCGTGATCTACGAGACGGCCGACGTGCGCAGCGCGGTCGGCACCGCAACGGTCCGGACGATTGCCGGCGCTGAGGATCACGAGCCGCGCGTCACGATCAAAGTGACGCGGCCGCTGGCGCAGGCGGTGCCCCTTGCGCAGATCAAGGCGAGCGCGCTCTTTCGCGACTCCCCGCTGGTCCGCCAGGGGCGGCTGAGCGTGGTGCCGCTCACTGAGGCGCAGTACCGCTACCTGACGGGCGCGTAGGACACGGATTCAGCGCGGGGCAGCAGGTCTGCGCGAGGTCCTGCAGATCCAGCTCCGGACGGACGGGAAGCTCCCGCCCGGCGAGGGTCCCTGCCGCTCCGTCGACGCCCTCGCAGGAGGATGATTCTTCGCGCTCTGCTCGGCATCCGTTCCCGTTCCGTCCAGAGCCTCCGAACCCGTGCTGATGACAGTGCTAATAATCGAGAATGTTATTATCAATGTTGCGATTGATATGAGCTGCGGGTATCATTGGCGCCTGTTCGAA
>JAKADE010000520.1 GCA_021820785.1 Pseudomonadota bacterium | reverse complement strand
GCGGCCATCGGCGTTCAGCTGCGCCCGCAGCGCGCCGAGCGCAGCCCCGTCGTTCAGCTGCAGTCCGGAGAGTTCGAGCACGCCGCTCGCCTGCGCCGCGGAGAGCGGTCCCTGCCACCGGCCGGTGAGATTCAGACGCTGCCAGGCGAGTCCGGCCCGCGGCGCCATTGCCGGGGACGTGACGGTATAGGCGAGCGTGGCGGCGCGCCGCGTCAGGTCGATCGTTCCGCCGATCTCGGCGTTGAGCTTGCCGGCCTGCGCAGTGAAGTGCAGCGTCTCGGCACTGCGCGGCCCCTGCAGGCTCGCACTCACCTGCAAGGGTCCGAGTCCGGGCACCCTCACCCAATGCTCCAGAGGACCGCCGGCGGGCTCCGTCAGCCGCAGCGCCGCCGTCACCGCCGACGGTGTCGCATCCCAGCGGAGCACGTAAAGCCCCTGACCATTGGTGCGCCGCACGTGCAGACTCACCCGGGCGTCGTCAATCGATCGGTAATGAATGGCGGCGCGTACGCGCAGGCGGGCCAGGTGGCCGGCGGCGGCCGGCTCGAGCACCAGCGTGCCGATCGTCACACGATCGACATCGATGTGCGGCAGGTGCGTCGCACCGCCGCCGCTGGAGCCGGGACGGGCGCTGACCGGCCGGCGCAGCACCTCGATGCGCGCTGCGCTCAGCGCCTCGACGTGCAGATTCCACCGCAAGAGCGCCAGCGGCGACCAGCGCAGTGAGAGGTCTTCGGCGCGCAGCCAGATGCCGCGGGCATCGGCGAGCTGCAGCTGAGCGAGCGTGATCTGCGCCGGGAAGCGTCCCTTGAGTCCGCTCAGGCGCACACGCCCGGCGGTGAGTGCCGCTGTTTCGCGCTCGAGCAGGCGACGCCCGGCGCGCGTGTTGGCGGCGAGGATCACCCCGCCGATGACGAGCACGACGAGCACGACGAGCAGCGCCGCCGCGCCGAGTGTCCAGGCCGCATAGCGCAACGTCCGGCGCATCAGAACGCCTGCCCGAGGCCGATGTACACCTCGAAACGACCGCCGTTCTTGAGCTGCCGCGTCGGCACGGCAAAATCCAGGCGGATCGGACCGATCGACGTGTAATAGCGCACGCCCGTACCCACGCCCACACGGTATACGCTGGTCGCGCCGCTCGCGACACCACCGGCGTCGGCGAACAGCACGAAGCCGAACTTTGCGCCCACGCGCTGGCGCAGCTCGAGATTGACCGCCTGCATACTCGTGCCGCCCTCGGGCAATCCGTCGGCGAACTGCGGACCGATCGACTGATAGCGGTAGCCGCGCACGGTGCCGCTGCCGCCGGCATAGAACCGCTGATCCGGCGGCAGGCCGAACTGACTCGCCCCTTCGGCCACACCGGCGATGAGCCGCGCAGCGAGCACGGTGCGTCCGGCCGGATCGGCCGCAATCAGCTTGTGGACGTCAAAATAGGTCGCCGCGCTGCCCTGCACGATGACGAACAGCTGCTCGCCGGAGGCGCCGGTCGAGAGCGTGGGCGAGACGGTGAGCGAGACCCGCATGCCGTGCGTCGGGTCGAGCAGCGGTGAGGCCAGATCCGTTGAATCGAATTGCGCGGACAACGGCAGCGCGATCAGGTTGTATTGATCGTACTGCCCTTCCTGCGTGATCTGTTCATGCTCGTACGAGGTCCCGCCGCTCGCCACCCACTCTGAAGAGAGACGCCGGGTCAGGGTCGCAGCGGCCGTTGCACCGTTTTGCGTATAGGCCTGCAGCGTCTGGCGCAGGGCGGCCACCGAGAAGCCGAGGGTCTGGCCGCGGCGGCGGAAATCGGGGATGTCGTACCCGAGGCGCGCGTCGTAGCCTGCCCCGGTGCTGGCCGTGCCGCCCAGATCGATGGCGCTCGCCGAGGCGCTGAGGCGCTCACCGCTGCCAAAGACGTTGCTGTCGCTCCAGCGCAGACCGCCGCTGGCACCCAGGTCGCTCGAATAGGCGGCATTGATGCCGAACGCGTAGCGTTTGCTCTCGCGCACCAGAAACGTCAACGGCGCACGCCCCTCGGCATCGACCGCGCCCAGCCGGACACTGACGCTCGAGAATAAGCCCAGTCCGAGCAGATCCTGACGCGCCTGCTCGATCCGGGCTGCATCGTAGCGTTGCCCGGGATGGATCGGCAGGCTGCGCTGCACGAATGACGCGTGCACGTGCTCGAGTCCCTCGATGCGGATCGCGCCGATTCGCACGCGCGGGCCGCTCGCGACGTGAAACGTGAGATTGAGCACCTGTCGGCTCGGATCTTCGTACGCGACCGGCGGATCGACCCTGGCCTGCGCATAGCCGGCGTTCTGCAACCTGTGCTGCAGTCGCTCGCCAGCGGCCAGAACCTCTGCGGCGACGGCCGGCGCCCCGGAGGCAAGCCCAAGCAGCGCGTGCGGCAGCCCCAGCGTCCGTTCGATGGCCGCAGGCACCTTGCCCTCGACATCGATGTGCCCGACGTGAAAGAGAGGGCCGAGCGATGGGGCGATTTTCACGGTCGCCTCGGTACCGTTCGGCAGCGCCTCGAGGGCCTTGCCGAGCCCGAGGCTCTCCAGGCGCCGGCCGTCGATCGTGATCGTGACCGCGCCCTGGTAGTACCCGAAGCTCTCCAGCACCGTGCGCAGTCGTTTCACGTCGGCGCGCGCCCGTGCAATCAGGCCATACGGGCCGACCGGGGCGGTCCCGTGCAGCGCCTGCAGCTGCGAGGTCAGCTTCAGGGTCGAATCGACCGAGTCGCGTCCGCTCGACACCCACTGCACCCGATAGGCCTGGGGATTCGCGGCCTGCGCCACCGATGTCGCCAGCGCCGCACAGATCAACAGCGCGAGCGCGCCGCCGGCACGTGCGCCCCGGCGCTCCAGTCCTATCCTGCCGAACCATCGGTTTCCCATGGACGCTATGGTAAACACTCGGCCCGCCCGAGGCGCGCCGTCCGAGCGGCGCCCCCGCGGCCCGGACACCGATGGCTGTCGCGCAGATGCGGGACGCAACTTTTCTCCCACGCGCTGTGTTCTGCGCTCTGCGACGGCGACCCACGCACCCCGTTGCGGGGAACGGTGCGGGCGCCGAACGACCGTGCCGGTGCAGAAATCCACCACCGCACCCGCTCACACTCAGACTCATACGATGAGGAATGCCCATGCTCGATCGACGGCACGTGCTCAAGGGGCTTCGGGTATCGAGCCTCTTAGGA
>JAKADE010000519.1 GCA_021820785.1 Pseudomonadota bacterium | reverse complement strand
GGTGATCCTAAAAGGGGTGACGTTCGCGTTTAACTCCGCGCGACTGACGGCCTCGTCGCGCTCGGTATTGGATCAGGCCGCGGCCGGTCTGAAAAGCCATCCGCTGTTGAAGGTCGAGATCCAGGGCTATACCGACAGCATCGGAACGGTGGCCTACAACCTGAAGCTCTCGCAACATCGTGCGGAGTCTGTGCTCCACTTCCTCGTGGCAGACGGCGTCGCGCCGGGGCAGTTGCGGGCCCGCGGTTACGGGCCGGCCGATCCGATTGCGAGCAATCGCACCGCCGCCGGGCGAGCGCTCAATCGCCGGGTGGTGATGAAGGTGCTGAGCAACCCCAACGCCGTGAGGGTGAAGGGGCAGGGCATCGCGAAGTAGCCGAGGCAATGACACTCTGGAGCGCCGCAGCGGCGCTCCAGAGTGTCCGTTGCGCGGATGTCGTCCGGGGGATCCCCGCGCGGCGATGGAACTGACGGTGCCGCGCACGCGAACCTTGCTCGATGCGTGTGATCGTGCGCATTGCCGCCCCTGACCCGAAGGCGCGTGGCGCGCATCGGCCGGTGCGGCGATGCGGCCTCACCGCATGCCGTGCCGCATGGCGATCGACGCGGAGAAGCCAATGATGGCCAGGAGCGGAATGAGAATGATCACCCAGGCCGCGGGCCGCGCAAAGTTCACGGTATAGCCGAGGCCAAATCGCTTCTCGACCATCACGGCCGGGTCATCGGGGTTGAAGTAGAAGACACCGAGCTTCCAGAAGCGGTCCTCGGTGCGGTCGCCGACGGGTTGCGGCGAGTCCGTCGATCGCGATGCTAGGCTCGTGCGGCTGCCGCCCTGACCGAGCCACATCAGCACAGCGGTGAGAACTATGGCGATCAGACCCGGGATGAGTACGGTGAGCGCGGAGGGATGCTGGAGTGCGGCCGGCAGCAGCGGGCGCAGCGCCAGCGCTGAGAACAGCGCCGCGATCCAGTATTCGATCGCGAGCAGCATCAGCGAAATGGCGCGTCGAAACCGTGATTCCTGGCGGCCGTTCGGACCGTCTGCGTAGATCGGGCGTACCCAATGGGCCGTGCCGTACAGCAGCAGAGTCAGGGCGATGAGGGTCGCGGTGGCGATGAGCAGAGGTGAGAATACGGAACTGAAGCTGCGCATGGCCCACACGTCCGGTTGGCCGTCGAGTCTCCAGTGCAGGGGCAGGCGAGCAGGAATCCGATGCCAGTGCGCTTCGAGATAGGCGGCACTCGCGACGAGCAGTGCGTACGGGCCCGAGGCGGCGATCCACCCGCCGGGGATCCGGCGGGGAGGCGCGTCGATTCGAGCCTCACGGATAGTCGTCGGTGCGACCGCATGGGTCAGAACGAGACGGCGTGTCCGATAGTAGACGCCGAAGCAGGCGCCGTTGAGCAACAGAAGGGCGAGGGGCGTCCAGGCGAGCCGGCGCGTCAGGGTCAGCGCGAGAAGCAAGGCCAGTGCGGGAACTGCTACGGCCAGCAGCCATCGCCGGTACCGGGTGAGAATGGAGTGACCGTCGCTGCTGTCGCGAAATCCGGGCGCGACGGTGACGGAAAAATAAAGATCGGGCCGAGTCAGTCGCGGCATGAACCAATGCGCGATCACCGACAATGCGCCGAGCGCGATCAGGGTCGAGCCTATGGTGACGAAAGGATCCATGTTGAGGTCCCACTCATTGCGGTTCGGGTTAACGACGACAAGCGCATTTCACTCAGAGTGCGCCCTCTTCGAGCCGGCGTGCACTGTCCATCAATTCGCCGATCAGCGTCTGTCGCGAGAGTCCCTCGGCCAGGGTTTTAGCGAGCAGCTCGCGCAAGGTGCGGGTGAATTTCTCCGGAC
The DNA here is from genome assembly GCA_021820785.1 of Pseudomonadota bacterium. The sequence goes on along the minus strand of JAKADE010000519.1, from coordinate 1,345 downwards.
CCACGTGCCGGTTCTGGGCATGGCGCTTCTGAACGGTGGCGCCGCGGTGCCGTCGCAGTTCCAGCCATCCCTCATCGGCGAGTTGACGATACGCCTGCGCGACCGTGTTGTGATGAACGCCCAGATCGATCGCCAGCATCCGCACGGTCGGTAACTTGTCCCCGGGGGCAAACCGGCCGGCCACGAGTTCGGCGCGCAGGGCGTTGGCGATCTGCTCGTAGACCGGTACGTTCGAAGCCAGGTCGATGCGCAGCATGTCTCTCTCTACGCTCGGTTTCGCTTATTTGTACACCGATAACAGACAAACGGCAAGGTGAACCTCGGCGCGACTGTGCCGCGGCATCGGTCGAGCTGCGCGCTCGTCGCCACGGCCGCTCACGGCGGGTGTGCCAGGCGTGCGAGCGGCGTATGCTCAGCCGCGCCACACAAAAAACACGGACACGGATGGGGGTCACATGAACTTACCGGACGTCGTTCGCGCAGAGCCGGCCAACGCCGGTGCCGTCGCGCGAGGGGTGTTTGCGCTCGCATCGGCGAGTATCGCCGTCTGGATCCTGGTGTTCGGGCAGTGGGTACCGCAGCCCCTGCCGGCCGCAACGCCACTGCGTGAGCTGCTGACCTACGCGGTGGCTGTGGTGATTCTGGTGGCGAGCGCAGGTCTTTGTGTCGCCCGCACCGCGGTGGCGGGCGTGTTGACCCTGGGCGCCTACCAGGCGGTCTCGGCCGCGCTGGCGGTGCCGCAGTGGCTTGCCAAGCCGCTGAGCGTCGGTGCGTGGTATCCGTTTTGCGAGGCCGTGACGCCGCTGGCTGCCGCGGTGGCCCTCTACCTGATGTTGCGGCATTCGAAACCGGGACTCGAGGGAGCACGCGTCGATCGAGTCGCTCTGCGCGGCGCGCAGATTGCATTTGGTCTCACCTGCGTCTTCTATGGGGACTCTCACTTCGTCTACGCCGCGTATACGGCCACCCTGGTGCCCGCGTGGCTGCCGGATCGATTGCTGCTCGCGTACGTCACGGGCGCGTGTCACGTCGCCGCCGGATTGGCCATCATTTTCGGGATCGTGCCTCGTCTGGCCGCGGCGCTCGAAGCCACCATGATGAGTCTGTTCGGACTCGTGGTCTGGGTGCCGAGCTTCTTTGCACAGCCGCGGCCCAGTTGGGCCACCCCGCCGTCGCAGCAGTGGTCCGAACTGGTCGTGACGTTCGTGGTGGCGGCAGCAGCCTGGGTCGTGACGCTCTCGTTCAGCGCGAACCGCAGGGCTCAGGCTTCCCTTGCCGGCGCAACGGATCGCTCACTCGGTGCCGCGTCGTGACCGCGCGGCGCACTGCGCCGGGACAACCCCGT
>JAKADE010000518.1 GCA_021820785.1 Pseudomonadota bacterium | reverse complement strand
CACGGCCGGCAGGTCCCAGGCATAGGCCAGGCTGCGCGCCAGCGCCGCACCCGTCAGCAGCGCCCCGATCAGCCCGGGACCCGCCGTGTAGGCGATCCCGGCGAGCGCCTGCGGCGCGGTGTGCGCCGCGGCGAGTGCCCGCTCGACCAGCGGCAGCAGCTTGCGCACGTGATCGCGCGAGGCCAATTCCGGCACGACCCCGCCGTAGACACGGTGCAACGCGATCTGGCTGTACAGCTCGTGCGCCAGCAGGCCGCCGGACTCATCGAGGACGGCCGCGGCGCTCTCATCGCAGGAGGACTCGATCGCAAGAACACGCATGTCATTGACTCTAATAGAAAAATATCAGCTTTCGGCGCACCGGAAGCCCGCGCCGCGCGCAGCGTCTGCCGCCCGAGCACCGCCGCCGCGGACGGGTGGCCCGCAGGCTCGATGCGCTAATTTTGCCTTTACCAGTCGCCTCTACTAGAATTGCCGGCCCATTTGACCCGGCTCTTCGTCCGCTGCGGCGTGCTTTCGGCGCGCGAGGCGGAATGCGGCGCCGGCCCGCAACTGTCTGCAGAGGTTTCGATGCCGAGCGTCCGTATCCGCGAGAACGAGTATTTCGATGCCGCCCTACGGCGTTTCAAGCGCGCCTGCGAGAAGGCCGGCATCCTCACCGAACTGCGTCGACGTGAATTCTACGAGAAGCCGACCCAGGAGCGGAAACGCAAGAAGGCGGCTGCCGTGAAGCGGCACATGAAGCGCGTTTCGCGCGAGGGCATGCGCGCCGCGCGCTGAGGCCTGTGCGCATGACGCTCAAGGAACGCATCACCGAGGACATGAAGAGCGCGATGCGCTCGGGCGAGAAGGAGCGTCTCGCCACCATTCGCATGGCGCTCGCTGCGATCAAGCAGCGTGAGGTCGACGAGCGGGTGACCCTCGACGACGCACAGGTGCTCGCCGTCCTCGAGAAGATGATCAAGCAGCGCAAGGAAGCGATCGCGCAGTTCGCCAGCGGCGGACGCAGCGACCTGGTTGCCAAGGAGAGTGCCGAGATCACGGTGCTCGAGGCCTATCTGCCGGCGCAGATGGGCGGCGCGGAAATCGAGGCATTGATCAGCCAGGCCATCGCCTCGAGCGGTGCCACCTCGCCGAAGGACATGGGCAAGGTGATGGCGCTGATCAAGTCCCAGGCCCAGGGCCGCGCCGACATGAGCGCCGTCAGCGCCCTGGTGCGCGATCGGCTGGGCCGCCTGCCGGGGTAGTCAGCCCCTATCGTTCCCCAGAGCTTCATCGACGAGCTGATCGCCCGCACGGACATCGTGGAGGTGGTCGGCTCGCGCGTGCAGCTGGTCAAGGCGGGCCGCGAGTACAAGGCCTGCTGTCCGTTCCACAGCGAGAAGACCGCGTCCTTCTGGGTCAGCCCGGAGAAGCAGTTCTATCACTGCTTCGGCTGCGGAGCGCACGGGACGGCGCTGCGCTTCCTGATGGAATACGACCACATGAGCTTCCCGGAGGCGATCGAAGATCTCGCCGGGCGGCTCGGCCTCACCGTGCCGCACGAGGGCGGCGGTGGCGGACCGGATCCGCAGAATGCGCCGCTGTACGAACTGATGGGCCGGGTGACGCAGTTCTATGCGCAGACCCTGGCCGCGACCGCCCGGGCCGGGCAGTACGTCGCGCAGCGCGGGCTGACGGCGGAGACCGTGCAGCGCTTCGCGCTCGGTTATGCCCCGGATGCCTGGGATGCGGTGCTCAGCCGCTTCGGGGCCCGCGAGGCGGATCGGCGCGCGCTCGCGGCCACCGGACTGATCATCGAGCGCAGCGGCGGCCGGGGCGAGGGCCACTACGACCGCTTCCGCGACCGGATCATGTTCCCGATCCGTGACAGCCGCGGGCGCACCATTGCATTCGGGGGGCGCGTCCTCGACCGAGGCGAGCCCAAGTACCTGAATTCGCCGGAAACAGCCCTATTTCACAAGGGCCACGAGCTGTATGGGCTGTACGAGTCGCGGATCGCCGGTGGAACGCTGAGGCGTCTGGTGGTCGTCGAGGGCTACATGGATGTGGTCCGGTTGCACCAGGCGGGTGTCACCTGTGCCGTGGCAACCCTCGGCACCTCGACCACGCCGGATCACCTGAAGCGCATTTTCCGGCTGGTGCGCGAGGTGGTGTTCGCCTTCGACGGCGACCGTGCCGGGCGCGCTGCGGCATGGCGCGCGCTGCAGCATGCGCTGCCGGAGGCGCGTGAAGGGCGGGAAATCCGCTTCCTGTTCCTGCCCGAAGGGCACGATCCGGACAGCCTGGTTGGCGCCGAGGGCCGCGCGGCCTTCGAGCAGCGCCTGGACGGAGCACTGCCACTGTCGGAGTACCTCGTTCGGGAGTTGTCGGCCGGGACGGATATCGCGCACGCTGACGGCCGGGCACGCCTCGCCGAGGCGGCGCGACCGCTGATCGGGAAAGTCCCGGCCGGCGTGTACCGGGAACTGTTGATCGCCCGCGTGGCCGAAGTGGTGGGATTGCCCGCCGAGCGCCTCGAAGCGCTCTGGCAGGATGGGATGGCGCCCGCTCAAGCGCCTGCGGCGGCTCGAGCGCCGCTACGCAGCCGCAGCAGTGCCGGGCGCGGCAGCCTGGTGCGTCAGGCGCTGGCCCGGCTGGTGCGTTTTCCAGGCATTGCCGGGACGATCACGGACGCCGAACGTGCCGAACTGCAGGACTGTACCGAAGCCGGCGCGGAATTGCTGCGCGGGCTGCTCGATGATTTGCGCGCGCGGCCGTTACAGATCTCGGCGCAGGTCATCGAGCGCTGGCGGGACCGCCCGGGTGGCGAGCACCTGGGACGCCTGCTGGAGCGTGAGGCGGTGCTCGACGACGAGGCCGCGGCAGCGGTCGAGCTGCAGGCCGCGCTGGGTAAATTGGTCGATCTCGGGGTCGACCAGCGACTGAGGGCGCTCGAGGCCCAGAGCCGGAACAGATCGTTGAGCGAGCAAGAACTTAAGGAGTTTCAAATGCTTACATCACGAAGGGCTGTTCGGAACGGGAAGCTCGGACGGCGCTGAACTTGTGTGCGCCACACGAGCCTCATACACTAGGTGAATTTATTTTGGCGCCCCTTGAGTCTACCCGCGCCTGCCAGCACATCGGGGTCAAGGCCCCCGCCCATTCCGTCGAGATTCAATGAAAGCCAAGTCCAAGACTACTGCTCCGAGCCGTAA
>JAKADE010000517.1 GCA_021820785.1 Pseudomonadota bacterium | reverse complement strand
CATCGTCGATCCAGGTCCAGCCCCAGGGATAGATCCACACCCAGTGACCGAAACGGTACGGCGCCCAGCCCGTCACGACGTTGGGGAACCAGGCATAGCCCCACTGCGCCGTGTTCTCCCAGCTGCCGTAGGTGTCCAGGTCGTAGATACCGACCATGTTCGCCGGGACGTATTGCGTCACCGTGGGTGCCGCCTGAGCTTCCTCGCGGTCGCGTGCCATCGACCAGTCATCCAGCGCATCGGGCTCACCCAGGGTGGTGTACACCACGCTCAAGGTATTGGTGCCACTGAAGGTGGCGCTCTGCTGCGCCGCAACGGGATAGGTCTGCCCGCCGCCGCTCGCCAGTGCATGTCCGCGGATCACATCGACCCGCGTCATCTGCCCCGAGGCGAAGACGTGCACCCGGTAGGTTCCGGGCGTCTCGAGCGACAGCGCCAGATTCGGCGTGTCGACCTCATCCTGCTCACCGTCCTGAAGCGTACGCACGTGCACGATCATCGTGCCGGCGGTGAGCTGCATCTGCGCGGTCTGCGCATCGAGATTCAGGAAGGAGAAGCCGCTGCGGCTGCCGAGCCGCACCACTGCATCGCCGAGCTCGATCTCGGCCCGCGAGTCCCAGTCGGTCCAGATCCGGTCGCCGATCGTGACGGGCCGGTTGAGCTCGGCGGCCGCCCAGGACTGCGTGCCGGCGGGTTCGAACGACACGCTGCCGCCCACGTAGCTCAGACGGCCGACGCGCGACGGGGGGCTGGTCTGGGCAACGGCCATGCCTGCGGCCGCTGCCGAGAGCACGGCCAGCACCGCCAGGATCCCAATTCGCTGCACGCTCATCACATTGCCCCGCACACTGCGGCGGACCGCGCCGACGGCGTTGCCGTCGCGCCCTTGTACCCCCGCTCCTCGTGTCATTATGACACGGCGCTTCGGACTCGGCAGAAAGCCCGGCGTCGAGCCGTCCGCAAAAGCCGCGGCGCGTTGTGCGACGGAAGTCGCAGTTGACGCTGACGCTCGCGGCGCGGCGGGGCGGCCAATCGGTCACCGGCACCCGCGCGCGCTCGTAGAATGGCCGGCATGCCGACCGCCCGCCTACAGGCTCTGCACGTCTATCCGCTGAAATCCGCCCAGGGCATCGCGCTGGAACACGGGCGGCTCGGCGCGAGCGGATTGGCCTGGGACCGGCACTGGATGGTCGTGCGCCCCGACGGCACCTTTCTCACCCAGCGCACGCATCCCCGTCTGGCGCGCATCGCCACCGCACTGACGCCGGACGGACTGTGCCTGAGCACCGCAGGCTGCGCGCCGCTGCAGTTGCCGTTCGAAGCGGCGCCGGCGGCGGAGCGGCCGGTGCGGATCTGGCGGGATGCGTGCCTCGGCATCGATGCCGGCGATCCGGCGGCCGCCTGGGTCAGTGCGCTGCTCGGGGAACCGGTGCGCGTCGTGCACGCACCGCGAAGCCCGGCGCGTCGGGCCGATCCGCACTACGCCGGAGCGCACCCGCCGCCCCTCGCCTTCCCCGACGGCTTTCCGCTGCTGATCTGCACTCAGGCCTCGCTCGATGCGCTGAACGAGCGGCTCGGCGCACGGCTCCCGATGAACCGCTTCCGTCCGAATCTCGTGCTCGACGGGCTCGAGCCGTTCGCCGAGGACCGCATCGACACGATCCGCATCGGTCCGGTCACCCTGCGCCTGGTCAAGCCCTGCACCCGCTGCATCATTCCGTCCCTCGACCCGCACACGGGCGAGCCTGACCTCGATCCGCTGCCGGTGCTGCGCAGCTTTCGCTTCGATCCGCAGCTGCGCGGCGTGACCTTCGGCATCAATGCGCTCATCAGCGCCGGCGCGGGAGCGTCGCTCGCGCGAGACAGCCGCTGCGAGGTCTGGTTCCGGGACTGAGCGCGCCGTCAGGTCTGCAGTTTCCGGCATTGAGCCGCTGGAGCGCCGGCCGATACAGTATCCTGAATTCCTCTTACGGGAAGACGTCACGGCGGTGCGGCGCATTCAGGACCCACACACGAGCGGTCGCCCGACGGCGGCGCATCCGGTAGCGCGGCATCGCGCCGGCGGGTACCGCACTTGAGTGCCCCGGGCCGCCCCGCCCGGCGGACCTGCGCACTGCTCGGAATCACCGCCGCGCTCGCCCTGCCGTGCCTCGCCCGGGGCGCTCCCGGCAGCGGCACGGCGGCCGCGGTGCACGCACCGCACCGGACGGGCACGCCTGCTCTGCCCTCGGATGTCGAGCTCGAGCGCCGCGGCGCACGGATCGGCCGGATCATCATCCGCAACAGGAACATCTTCGACCTGCACAACCCCAAGGACGACCACGCGCTCTTCAGGCTCGCCAACCGCCTGCATCGGCGCACCCGACGCAGTCTGATCCGCAGACAGCTGCTGTTTCACAGCGGCGAGCGCTTCTCGGCGCACCTGATCGACGAGTCGGCCCGGCTGCTGCGGGCAGATCCATACTTCTACGACGCCTCGATCCGCCCGATCCGCTACCACGACGGCAAAGTCGACATCCTGGTGACCACGCGGGACGTTTGGACCCTCAATCCGGGCTTCGACTTCTCGCGCAGCGGCGGCAAGAGCCGCACCGGCGTGCAGCTGGAGGATCTGAACGTGCTCGGCACGGGCACGGAGCTCGCGCTGAAGCACCTGCACTCGGTGGACCGCAGCGAGTCGGACATCTCGGTCTCGAACGGGCATCTGTTCGACGGCTGGACCACCGTGTCCGCCACCTACGGCAACCTCAGCGACGGACGCACACGCCAGCTGATCATCAATCGGCCGTTCTACGCACTCGAGACGCGCCATGCCCGCGGCCTCTCGCTCACCGACACGACCTTCGACCAGCCGCTCTACGACCGCGGCCAGATCATCGACCGGTTCTCCGAGCACGACCGGCAGCTGCAGGGCTACCTCGGCTGGTCGCGGGGTCTGGTGCGCGGCTGGAGCCGGCGCTGGAGCGTCGGCTGGACGTACGATGAACACCACTTCGCGCCGAGCTCGCTGTGGAGCGGCCCGACGCTGCTGCCGGTGAACCGCCGGTTCATCTACCCGTGGCTCGAGTTCGATCTGGTGCAGGACGAATACGCGAAGCTGCACAACCACAACCAGATCCACCGCACCGAGGATTTCGATCTCGGCGCGTATTTCACCGGGCGGGTCGGCTGGGCGGGACGGGGCTTCGGCTCGAGCCGCACGGA
>JAKADE010000516.1 GCA_021820785.1 Pseudomonadota bacterium | reverse complement strand
GTCGCTCGAGCGGCGCATCCGCCGCGCCACGACCGAAGACGCAGGGGCTCTGGGCGTGCCGCCCGGCACACCGGTTTTGGCGCTGACCGGTCTGCATCGCGCCTCCGGCCGACCCCATGCCCTCGAGGAGCGGCTGATCAACCTGCAGGCGGTGCCCGAGGCACGGACCGAGCGGTTCACCGCCATCTCGCCCGGCCGCTGGCTCCTGCAGCGCATTCCGTGGACGGAAGCCGAGCACCAGATCGGAGCCCTGAATGCCGATGCGGACATCGCGCGGCGGCTTGCGATCCGCCGCAACACCGCGTGTCTGGCCATCGAGCGCAATACCTGGCGCGATGAGCAGCGTATCACGCACGTCAGGGTCATCTACCCCTGCGAACAGCACCGGCTGGTCGCCCGCTTCCGTTACCGACCACGGTTTGGCACCCAGACTTGACCCTGCGCTGCGCTGTTCCTGACCGCACGCGCATGGCCTCGGTCTCGAGGGATCCTCCCTCCCGTTCGCGCTTCTCAGCGGTCGGACTTGCCTGGCCCGGCCGATCCGAACCGCGTCTCGGATCCGCTCCACGCGCTTCACGTCCCGCCGGCCCGGCGGTAGAGGTCTTTGGCCTGACTGAGATTTGATACAGCCGCGCGAACTGATGCAAGTTCGGGCTCTGATCGTCGTGGGCCGGCGGACATCCCGCTGCGCGCGTCGGAACTAGAAGCCCAGCGTCAGCTGCGCACTGCCACCGGGGCGGCGGAAGTGTCCGACCTCGAGCGACGCATCCCGTCCGGTGTTCAATCCCGTCCGGCGACAGGCCGCCTGGAAGCGGACCCGCAGCATATCGGCGAATGGGCCCTCACCGCGCATGCGGCTGCCGAAGCGCGGATCGTTCTCGCGCCCATTGCGCATCTGGCGGATCAGAGACAACACATGCGCGGCACGGTCCGGAAAGTGCGCATCGAGCCACTCGCTGAACAGCGTGCGCAGCTCGTAGGGCAGTCGCAGCAGAACATATCCGGCCCATCGTGCGCCCGCCGCGGCGGCGGCCTCGAGAATCCGCTCCATCTCGTGATCGGTGAGCGCCGGGATCACCGGCGCGACCAGCACACCGGCGGGAATGCCGGCTGCAGTGAGTTCACGCACCGTGCGCAACCGCGCTGCCGGTGATGCCGTCTGAGGCTCCATGCGCCGCTTCAATTCGGCATCGAGTGTCGTGATGCTGATGCCGACCTGCACCAGATGGTCCTGCGCCAACACGCTGAGCAGATCGAGCTCGCGCAGCACCAACGCGCTCTTGGTGATGATGGTGACGGGGTGGCGGCAGGCCGCGAGCACCTCGAGAATCGCGCGGGTGACGCGCAGCTGGCGCTCGATGGGCTGATACGGATCGGTGTTGGCGCCGAGCGTGATGGGCTTGCATCGATACCCGGGCCGCGCGAGCTCGCGCTGCAGGAGCTCGGCGGCGTCCGCCTTGTAGAAGAGCTTGGTTTCGAAATCCAGCCCCGCCGAGAGCCCCATGTAGGCGTGGCTCGGCCGCGCATAGCAGTACACGCACGCATGACTGCAGCCACGATACGGATTGATCGACTGCTCGAACGGGATGTCGGGCGAATCGTTGGTGGTGATCAGCGCACGGGCATGCTCGGCCGTCACGGTGAGCGGCGGACCGTCGGTTGCAGCCTCCTGGAACCAGCCGTCGTCGACGGCTTCGGTGCTGTGCCGCTCGAATCGGCCGGCGGGATTGGAGAGCGCGCCGTGTCCGGGGATCACCGTACCGCCACGCAAGGGAGAAGCCATGGCAAGACTGTACAAATGTACAGATCGTTTGTAAAGACCGCGCGGACCGCGGGATCTGGCCGTAGCGAGGCGTGACACTGGGTACGTCGCGCCGCGGTCGCACGGAGGCCCGCTCGGCGGAGTCGGATCGCCCCGTCCTGGTGCGCACCGCGGCGCACGTCGCGCCATAATGGTGCGCGCCCCCGACCGACCCGATCCTGCGCATGCACAGACTCAGGCAGTTACGGGCATTCCCCCCATGGCACGAAAGCTGCAAAATCCGCCGTGGCAAGATTGACCGGTCCGCGGGAGATCCCCCGCGCGACCGCACGTTACGCTAGAGACTGCCCCTACCGGAGAGCCCGCACATGAAACTGGTCACCGCGATCATCAAACCGTTCAAGCTCGACGACGTGCGCGCCGCACTCTCGGAGATCGGGGTCTCGGGCATGACGGTGACGGAGGTGAAGGGCTTCGGCCGCCAGCGCGGGCACACCGAGCTGTACCGCGGCGCCGAGTACGTGGTGGACTTCGTGCCAAAGACCCGGATCGAGGTGGCCGTGCGCTCCGACCTGGTCGATGCGGTGATCGAGGCCATTCTGAAGTCGGCCAAGACCTCCAAGGTCGGCGACGGCAAGATCTTCATCACCGATATTCAGCGCGTGATCCGCATCCGCACCGGGGAGACCGACGAGGCGGCGCTGTAATGCCCTGCTGAGGCGGGCCCGCCTGCGCGGCCCCGCCTCAACTCAAGCGCGCACCATCCGCATGGGTCGCGCATTGCGCTCGATGCCGAGCGCGCCGCTGCGGACCACTTCGAGCAGCTCGGCGCTGCGGGCCAGTTCGGCCTCGAATGCATTGACCTCCGCCTCGCTGGCGGTCAGTTCCACGATGAACCCGTCCGGTGCCGGATCGAGCACCCGTCCGCCGGTGCGCACCACGTAACCGCGTACCGCATCGACCTGATCAGGCCGCACTTTGACTTTGAGCAGGATCAGCTCGCGTTCCAGGTGCTCGCCCCGAGTCATGTCCTCGATGCTGACCACGTCGATGAGCTTGTACAGCTGGTTGACGATCTGCTGAATGACCGCATCGGACCCTTGGGTCACCAGCGTCAGGCGCGAGACGGTCGGATCGTGCGTAGCGGCGACCGAGAGCGACTCGATGTTGTAGCCGCGAGTGGCGAACATGCCGGCGATCCGGCTGAGCGCGCCGGCTTCGTTCTGCAGCAGGATGGCGATGATGTGGCGCATGGGCTTCCAGAGAGAATCGGGCGGGACGGCAGCAGAATAATGGATCGCGCCGGCAGCGGCCATGCGCGCGCCCCGCGGAGCGCAACTTCCGGCCGGCGGACCGACCTGCTAGTCTCGCAGCATCTCCCTTTTTTCCGGAACCCTGCCGCCGCCACATGAGAGCGCCGCCATGATCACGACCGTCCCCGACTC
>JAKADE010000515.1 GCA_021820785.1 Pseudomonadota bacterium | reverse complement strand
GGCGGGACACGCCCAGCGTTTTGCGCAGCCCAGTGCGGCATGCACCGTCCCGCACGCGAAGCAGCGCTTACTGCTCGGATAAAATCGATCGATCTCGATCACCTGCCGTCCGGCCCACTCGGCCTTGTAGCGGATCTGCCGGCGCAGCTCCCCGAGGGCCACATCCCCCATCGCTCTACGAAAGCCTCTGCGGTGTCCGCCACGCGCCAGAGCCTTCACGTTCAGATCTTCCAGGACGAGGATCTGAGCCTCGGCGACCAGCGCCGTACTCACCCGATGCAGCGCATCCCGCCTCAGATCTCCGATCCGCCCGTGCAGCCGCGCGATGCGCGCCCGGGTCTTGGCACGCCTGTGGGACATCCCGAGCCGCACGCCCTTCGGGCAGGGCTTCGTCGGATCGAGGCCCTGGGCGCGCATCTGCGCGGCCAGCTGGCGGCTCTGGCGTCGCTGGTAGCGGCGCAGCCGAGTGAGTTTCAGCTGCAGGGCCTTCGGAGCGCGCAAGGTGCGCACTTCAGTCCCATCGCTCACCACCGCCAGATCCCGCAGTCCCAGGTCGATCCCGATCACCTCGGTGTGAGGCTCAGGCCATACGGCTTCAGACACCTGATCGGCACAGATCGAAGCGAAGTACCGTCCGGCCCCATCCCGGGACACCGTCACCGAGCGCAGTCGGCCCTCCAAGCCCTCGCTGCGGCGCAGCTTGACCCGTCCCAAGCCCGGCAGATCGACAAAAGCCCACCGGGGAGTCGCTTCCCGCTCGACCTGCACCCGGCGCTGATCGAGCGTGAAGCGCACGCGCTCGCGTCCGCCTCGGCGCCGGAAGCGAGGGTAGCGGGCCCGGCGGGCATAGAAGTTCTGGAACGCCCGCTCCTGATCGCGCAGCACCTGACTGAACGGCTCTCGAGGCAGTTCGGCGAGCCAGTGCGTCTCCGGGGCCTGACGCAATGCCGTGAACGCCCGCGACAGCGAGATCCAGTTCAGGTGCGTCTGATCGGCTTGATACGCGCTCGTGCGCCGCGCCAGTCCCCAGTTCCACACGAAGCGTGAAGCGCCGAACAGTCGGCCCAGCACACGCCGCTGCCGTGCGCTCGGATAGCAGCGCAGGCGGTAGGCTCGCTCGCGGGTCGTCGGCTCGGCCATGCGCGCATTGACTGCCTTTCAGCACAAAAAGTCAACGAGCGGGACACAACTTCCAACAGCCGTCTGACGTCCTGCTGCGCGTCCTGACACGACGTCATTACCGACATCATGTCAGGACGCTGCGCAAATGACTTGAACCGACGGGGTCGCGAGCGTCCGTGCTCGCTTTGTAGTCGAACGCCGTCAGCGGCGCGAGAGCCGGATCTTCGCTGCGACGCTTCGCGTGCGCACGCCGGATGATGCGAGCCCCCAAGCATCTGGCGCGGTGTCTGCGAGCGCAAAGGGGAACGGCGAGTCACGATCACTCGGCGCGCGCCGTGTCACCACCCCCTCTCGTAGCGGCAGATCAGGGGAAATCTCGAAGCGGTCGCGCGAACGCAGCCACGCGGACGTGTAAGAAAATCCAGAGTATTCGCGCCGACCCTCGCGCACGAAGGTGAGCTCGCCGACCGCTGAGGCCTTCGTTCCCATCAGGACGCCTGCCTGTTGCCTGAGCGGTCGCGTGCTCACAGCGCCTCCTTCGAACGCCGCGCCCGAATGCGCTGCGGGAGACTCTCGTCCATCATCAGGAGTCCGACCTCGTCGGTGCCCGTGTCGAGGAGTGCCTCGAGCCGTTCGAGCTCGCCCAGCACGTACAGAATCCGGGCCAAGTGTTCGATCGAGCCGCTGGGCTCACCCTTCTCCAGCCGCCGGACTGTGTTGACCGCCGTACCACTGCGCTCGGCCAGTGAGGCTTGCGAGAGGCGACGCCGACGGCGGGCAAGCGAGAGATCTCGACCGAGTTTGGCGAGGGCGCGGCGGACGGGATCCGGGAGAGGAGATCGCTTCATAAAAACCACCATGAGGGCGCTTTTTCGTTTTAAGTGCCTGCTCAAGGGCTATGAAGATCCTCTGGCATGGATTGCACAAGACATTTAGTCAATAAAAACCCTTAATTGATTTCTTAAGCCACATAAGCGCCCTTATCAGGATGTTTAAGAGATCCCCCATCCCTCGGTTTCCGCCCTTCGGCCCGTGGCGCGCTCGTCTGCCGGGCCTGCCGCCACCCGCTACGGGCCGCACGCTCCGGAGTGATCGAGTCAAGTCCGTCGCCGATGAAACGGCCGCACACCGGACTTCGGTACTGCGGGTTCAAGAGGATGGGGGTTCCCGGGACACCGCCCCAGAGGCGGGGGCGACCCGTGGAGCGCTCATTGGGCCCGCCGGGTGATGATCCGGGCTTCGCGCCTGCCGGGCCCGAGGGTCATGATCCGTGCGGCGCGCCCCTCATGCGGCTCGAATACGGCAGCGCATTGGGCCAGGCCGGCCCCGACCGCTCCGACAACGTTCGACCTGGCGATGGCTCTGCAGTGAGTCCGCTTCAGCCGAGTACCTGTTCACGCGCAGCGATCGGCCCGCGCGTTTCACCCCGAAGAGGGTGACGCATAGGCAGAGGGTGACGCATAGGACGCGGGCGCCGACTTCACTGCATTGCGTACCGATCGGCGAAACGTCGCCTGTTGCTGCAGACGGCTCCGCATGGCGCTCGCATCGAAGCATTGCAGCCGCGAAATGTACGAGAACGACGCCTGATGAGTGCAGAACTCAGTCTCGCCGTGACGGATTCTCGGGGCGTACCCGGCGTTCTCTGCATTGAGCAAAAGCTCGCGCGAGACCCCGAAATGCGCCGCCTGCGCGGTGAGCGGTTCGGTATTCGCGCAACTCCCCAACAGCACCGATAGCGCCAGCAGAACCGACAAATTCACCGTTCTCATGACATCGATTCCTTCCGAAGTGTTGCAGTGAAAAAACGGCACTCCCCATCGAGCAGCCGGGCCGCGTCTCAATCCGGCCGCCGTGCCTGGCGGAACACATCCGCACCGGCCTGCGAGTCAGCCGTCCCTGCCGCGTCCATCGCGAGCATGAGAACCGGATGCCGGCAGGACAGGTCCTCTCATGAATGAGTCCCCGCAATTGCGGTGCAATTTATGCGCTCCTTGCGCACGCTTGGCAAATTCCGGGGAACCGCGTGCCGGCAGGACTTTTCCGCCCCCCGGGGGCACTCGCACTTCGGCACCCGCCGGGCTACTCTGCACCGCTCACC
>JAKADE010000514.1 GCA_021820785.1 Pseudomonadota bacterium | reverse complement strand
CCGGGGTTTTGCTCGGAGGGCTCGCCCCGCGGCCCGCATCGGCGGGCACCTGGCAGAGCGTGCTCGAGCGGGCGCGTGGCCAGCAAGTTTATTTCGACGCGTGGGGCGGAAGTGAGCGCTTCAACACGTACATCGCGTGGGTGGCGCGTCAGGTCGCAGCCTGCTGTGACGTGACGCTGCGCGAGGTACCGTTGGAGAACACCTCGCAGGCCGTGACGCAGGTCATCGCGCAGAAGGCCGCCGGCCAGAACCGCAACGGAACCATTGATCTGATCTGGATCAACGGCCCGAATTTCTACGAGCTGAAGCGCCGGGGCCTGCTCTATGGCCCCTTCGCGCAGCGTCTGCCGAACGATCGGCTGGTGAGCCGCCGCGACCGCGAGTTGCGCTACGATTTCACCGTGCCGGTGGACGGGTACGAGTCGCCCTGGCGCACCGCGCAGCTGGTGTTCATCTACGACTCGGCGTACGTCAAACACGTCCCGCTCGACATTCGTGCCTTTCCCGCCTGGGCGCGACGCCATCCCGGGCGGTTCACGTTTCCGCAGGTCGAGAATTTTCTCGGCGTGGCGTTCCTCGAGCAGGCCCTCTATGCGCTTGCTCCGAACCCTTCGGTGCTGGAACGACCGGTGACCCCGGCGGCGTTCGCGCAGGCGACCGCGCCGCTCTGGGCGTGGTTTGCGCAGCTGCGCCCCTTCCTGTGGCGCCACGGTCGGGAGTATCCGGCGAGCGGTCCGGCCGAACGGCAATTGCTCGAGGACGGGGAAATCGATCTGATGCCCTCATTCAATCCGGCGTCGGCTGCGGTCGACGTCGCCGCCGGGCGGCTGCCGAAGAGCGTGCGCACCGTCGTCCTCACGGGCGGCACGCTCGGCAACGCGAGTTTCGTGGCGATTCCGTACAACGCGGCGCACAAGGCGGGTGCGATGGTCGTCGCCAACTTCCTGCTCTCGCCCGCAGCGCAGGCGCGGGCGGGGGAGATTCGCGCCCTCGGCGGACCCACGGTCCTCGATCTGGCGAAACTCACCCCGGCGCAGCGCGCCCGATTTCGCGCCCAGGCCGATAATCCCTGGCTGCCGGCGGCGGCAGCGCTCAGGCATGTGCTGCCCGAACCGCATCCGTCCTGGGCCGTGCGGCTCGCGGCGGCCTGGGAGCGGCGCTACACACCGTGACGAACGGCGGGGGACTCGCAGTGCAGCCGCAGCAGCCGTCCGGTCTCGGGCTGACATCCTCGTGGCTGCGCCACGCGCCGCAGCTCACCGTGGCACTGTTTCTCGTGCCGATCGGTGCCGGGCTGCTCGGAACGGCGCTGCCGGCTTTCGGTTGGCTGCCGGGCGTTGCAAGCCGGCCGTGGACCCTGGCGCCGTGGCGCGCGCTCTGGGCACAGCCGGGCATCGGCACCGCCATCGGTCTGACCGTCACGAGCGGTGTGAGCGCCACTTTGCTGTCGGTGCTCCTGGTGTTCGGCTGGTGTGCGCATCGGTCGCACCGGCCGCCTGGGCGCCTCGCGCGGGCGGTGATGGGGCCGATCCTGGCCGCGCCGCACGCGGCGATGGCGATCGGCGTCGCATTTCTGCTCGCCCCGAGTGGTTGGGTCGTGCGCCTGCTCTCGCCGTGGCTCACCGGATGGCATCAGCCGCCGGACATCGCCACCGTGCAGGATCCGTACGGCATCGCGCTCACCGTGGGGTTGCTGGTGAAGGAGGTGCCGTATCTGCTGCTGATGAGCGTGAGCGCGCTCGGTCAAGTCCCTGTCCAACGCCAGCTCGATGCCGCCGCGGCGCTCGGCTATGGACGCACCGGCGCCTGGCTGAAACTCGTGCTGCCGCAGATCTACGCGCAGATGCGTCTGCCGATCTACGCGGTCCTCGCCTATGCGCTCTCGGTGGTGGACATGGCGCTGATCCTCGGTCCGGGCAATCCGCCGACGCTCAGCGTGCTCGCGTTGCGATGGTTCAGTTCGCCGCACGTGCGGATGTATTTTCCGGCGGCCGCGGCGGCGCTGCTGCAGTTCGGCATCGTCGCGCTGAGCATTGCGCTGTGGCGGGCCAGTGAAGTGTTGATCGCACGCCTTGCTCGCCAGTGGATCGCGCGAGGTGCGCGCCACAGCGTGCTCGAGCCTCTCGCGGCACTCGCGCACGTCCTCGTCGGCGCACTGGCGCTGCTCGGGGCGGCGTCGCTGCTGGCGCTGGTGGTTTGGTCGGGTGCGGCCGGCTGGCGCTTCCCCGATCTCCTCCCGCAGCGCTGGAGCAGTGCCGTGTGGCATGAGCAGGCGGGCACCGTTCTCTGGCCGCTCGGCACGACGCTCCTGGTGGCGGCCGCGGCCAGTGCGACGGCATTGCTGCTCGTGCTGGCCTGTCTGGAGCAAGAGCAGCGCAGCGGTGCGCACGGGCGCTCGCGCACCCTGTGGCTGCTCTATGTGCCCTTGCTCGTACCGCAGATCGCCTTTCTGTTCGGCACCCAGGTACTGTTCACCGCACTGCGTCTCGACGGGACGCTCCTTGCGGTGATCTGGTCGCACCTGCTGTTCGTGCTGCCGTATGTATTTTTGTCGCTCGCGGATCCATGGCGCGCGCTCGATCCACGCTACGCGCGGACCGCACTCGCGCTCGGCGCCTCGCCCAGGCGAGTGTTCCTGCGCATCAAGCTGCCGTTGCTGCTGCGGCCCGTCCTGATCGCCGCTGCGGTCGGCGTCGCGGTCAGCGTCGATCAGTATCTGCCGACGATCTTTGCCGGCGCCGGACGGGTCGTGACGCTGACGACGGAGGCCGTGACACTCGCCAGCGGGGGCGATCGGCGCGTCACCGGGGTGTTTGCCGTGCTGCAATCGACGCTGCCGCTGGTGGGGTATGGGATCGCGGTGCTGGTGCCGCGGATGCGGCGCGGATCGTTACGTGTCAGGAGTGCGTCGTGAGCGATGCTGTGCTGCGTCTGGAGGATATTTCGATCGTCCTCGATGGTCGCGTGCTGATCCCGCCTCTGACGGAGCAGATTCTACCCGGGACGGTGCTGACGTTGATGGGTCCGAGCGGCTCGGGAAAATCGACATTGCTGAGTTTCCTCGGCGGTACGCTCACCGGTCCGTTTCACACCACGGGCCGGATCTGGGTGGGCTCGCGCGAGGTCACCGCCGTGGCCGCCGAGCGGCGCCGCATCGGCACGTTGTTTCAGGATGACCTCCTCTTTCCCCATCTGACGGTAGGGGAGAATCTCGCCTTCGGACTGGC
>JAKADE010000513.1 GCA_021820785.1 Pseudomonadota bacterium | reverse complement strand
GGCGACATCCGATCGACAACCGATCCGCCGAGCAGCATGAAGACCGCCCGCGGCAGCGCCATGACGGCCAGCACCAAACCCAGTTGCGCCGGATCCCCCGTGAGTTGCAGCACCAGCCACGGCAATGCCACCAGCGTAAATTGATCCCCGATCGCGGAGATCGAGCTTCCCGTGAACAGAAGCCGGAAGGCGCGGCTCGCCAGCGGCGAGGATCCGGGTTGTGGGTTCATGAAAATCTCGATCGGCTCTGGTGGCTGCGCGCGGGGTTGCCGTCCGGATCAGACAAACCAGGGGGAGCACTGGTCTGTCGGACAGTCGCTCGCGGCTCAACAAGTGAACGCCGCCGCGCAAGGGGGGCATGACGGTCCAACGAGGACCGCAGGCTCCGGTATGAGCCGGCATCGCGCGCGCGAGGGGCACGATAGCGCGAATCGGCATGCGGAACAACGTGCGCAGATGCCTCTGGTTCTCGTGTGGACCGGCTATGGCGATCCGGCCGGCGCGCCGGCGAACGCTGTGCGATTCGCACAACGGTTCAATGGACCGGGCGGCTTCGACCGGCAGACTCCACACGAATTCGCCTCTGGAGAGCATGTCGTCGCCACGGACACTGACCCGCCGGGGGCTTTTCCAGAGCACTCCTCGGATCCGTCGGTTAGCTTCGTCGGGATGGACGCTCTCCTCGGCCGATTGACTTTGGAGTTGTTCCGGGCGGAAGCTCTCCTGCGGAACGTCTGCGGCACACTCCCGGTCCGTACCTCCGGGGCGGGACAAGGCGGATGCGCAGACGAGACGTGATGTCTGGCCTGATCGGCGCTTCAAGGTATTGCGCGCTGAGCGGCGTGCTGGAGGTATCGTGGCCACGCGCAATGGGCATCACCACGTCGAAATCGGGCGCAACGGGGCGGGCGGCGGGTGTCCGGCACGCCCCGTTCGCGGTCAATCCATGAGGCAGGATCAGTGGAGACCCGGCGCTCCTGAGCCTCAAATAACGTATGCTTGCGTCACGCGCATGACAGCTTACGCGAGTCCCATTGAGCGACTGAGTCCGTTGCTGTGATGAGTGCCGATGCGCTGATCCGATCATCTTACCGTAGGGGGACGGCAGGGCCTGGAATGAAGGGGCGTTCCGCGGAGGACAGCGACGAAATTTCGTTTGCCCGGGAGCACATGGCTGACGTCCGGGATGGATTGAGCCGTCGGGAGCGGGTTGTGTTATACGTGTTGCACGAAACGCAACGCGAACGCCGGGGTCGGAACGTTCCGACCGCAATGCTCTGGGGTCGAGTCTGCGAGCATTTCTACATCAGCCCCGAAGACCTCTCGAAGATGCTCGCACGGCTCGGCGCCCGAAAATAGCCCTCGACACGAGAGGAAACCCCGCCTGACGCGGGTGACACGACGGTCCAAATGCGAAGGTCGTCGACTCAACTGAACGAATGTCCCGGATCGCGCCTTTAAGGCGATCATCCGCAGGATCCGGCGCCGCGCGCGCTGTGTCTTAGTCTGTCCACGATGCGGCAGCCTGAGATCTCGCACACTCGCGGCATCGCGCGTATCTGATGTCTTGAGGTCATATGCATTCTCGTTCCTCGCCACTGGGCTCAGGCGGCTGATGAAGTCCGTGTCAGAAGCGACGCGTGCCCGCCTCTGGTTGAGTTTGCTTGGACGTCGCGTCGAATTGATACGGTTCGTTACGTCTGCACGAGTCTTGTTTTCGGCGTCATCAATGGACGGGCCAGCGCCATACGGGCCTCGCAGTGAGTATCAAAATTGCTTGTGAAGCTCGTTAGAGTGGCCACATCGACACCTCGTACGACGTCACACCATTGGCGCAAACCCTGAGGAAGACGCGTTCCGCACGCGGTCTTACCCAGTGGGAGCGCAGGGAGCGCGCCCGTTTCGATCAGAACCGTCTCGCGGTGATCCGGGCCGAGCGTGTCGCTTTTTGCACGCTGACGCTGGTCCAGCGGGCCCGGCCACTGGGTCTGGAACTGGTCCCGACACCTCGTCGGGTGTTGCCAGCCGTGCAATCCCTCAGCAGGAACCAGGCCAGATACCGGCAAATTTGATGGCGCCGCTCGATGCAAGGGAGTGCCATCTGGGTATCGCGCCAGATCCAACGGCACATGATTGCGCTCGGGCGCACACACCTATTCAGCGACGAGCCCACGGAGTGGTGCGGTCGGTCCCTCAGCCCTCCTCGGCCCCTGGCAACGACAACTCCGGGCTGTTTCGTTCCGTCATCAGCCTTCGATGATTCGAAGGCGCATGGCGCGCTGATACGAGTGAGTTCGGGTTCGAGGCGATCGCCGGATCATTGTTCAGATGAGCGGGGCTTGATTGGGGCAGACGACCGCCCCCGCGGGTCAAAGCGCGGCGAGCTTCCGGGTCTCCTCTGCGATATGGCTTGCGGGCAGTGTTCCGTCGGCAATTTGGCTCAGGAGACGACCCTGCAGCTCCGCCTTCAGAGCGATCACGCACGCCGTGATGTCTGCCGCGGCCTTGGCGAGAAAATCCACTTCTGCCTGGGCATAGCGCCCTTCGATCTTTGGGCCACAGACGAGCACTCCCTCAAGTCGCCCGCGAATGACGAGCGGGAGCGCGATCCCCGACGCTCCCAGCGGACCCGGGAGCGTGAACAAGTCAAGTGGGGCGAGCGTAGCGCGCAGCCGGACCATGGCGACATCATCGATCGCAATCCGGTCGGGCAGCTTCAGGCTCACATCGCTGACGCCCACCCGATCGTATCCCGATTTCCCCGCAAGATAGAGTGCGGCATAGTGCCCTCCGGCGTGCGCAGCGAACACCGTCACGGTACGCTCGAAGAGTGTTGCGGGATCGCAGATGAAGCCCGCATCACGCACGAAGGTCGAGATTTCGTGGCGAGCGCGGTACTCACGGCGGAACACCACGCGCTCGACGCTCTCCTCGCCCCAGCGGTGTATGCGGTGGATGGATACCCCGAGCAGCAGCGGCACGGCGATGTCCAGAGCCAGCCCTGCCTCCCGGCTGATCACGCTACGCTCGATCAGGCTCTCGAGCAACGACAACACACCGATGAGGGAAGCGGTCAGGATGGCGAACACCAGCGCGCGATTCAGTACGAAGCGCACCGCTACCAATCGCTGGCTCAGTGCCGCGTAGCTGAGGAGTGTGAACAGTGCGAGGTCGAGGAGGATTTGGGCACTAACGAGGAAATCGGCCCAGGTCTGGAGTCGCGGGTT
>JAKADE010000512.1 GCA_021820785.1 Pseudomonadota bacterium | reverse complement strand
GCTGCGTCGAACTCAGGGCCGTGAACGCCGTGGTGGTGCCCGGGCTCGTCCAGTTCGCATGCAGCTCGGCAGGCGCCTGGGCGTAGCTGATCACGGTGTTCGCCATGAAGTCCGGTGGCGCGGCGCCAAACGGTGTGACGAACCCGGTGAACTCCACCGGCATCCCGACGGCGAGCACGCTGGTCGAGAAGCTCGAGGGGATGCCGACCAGGTAGTTCGAGGCGATGGCATCGGTCCCCGAGCTCGTGCCGGTGCCGGTGAACAGGAGCGATCCGGCATCGATCCCGCCGAGGGACTGCAGGTTCACGGCCATCGCTCCAGAGGGCATGCCGAGGTACAGGCCCGTGCCGCGGGTCGGTTTCAGCAGCGCCGTGCCGCTGGTCGCATCGAGCGACGTGCCGGTGGCGTTTGAACTGAGCGTCCCGGTGAAGCGCACGCGCTGGCCCACCGAGAGGTCCGCGGTGCTGAACGTTCCGGTCTCACCCTCGGCGGTGACCGCCGTGCCCGAGCCGACCGTGACGGTCACCTGGTGGGCGAAGTGCAGATCGTCGTCGTTCTGACTGTCGGTGCTCCCAGCGCTGCTCGACGGAGCCTGGAACACGAGCGCGTCGTCCACCGTGAGCGTGTCGGCGGTGCGCGCCGCCACCGTGCCGACGACCGCGTCACCGGAGACGCCCGCGACGCTCGTTCCGGCATGCACCACGCTCGCGGTGAACGTCTTCGTGGTGGTGTCCCAGGTCCCGTAGGCGGTGGTAAGCGTGCCGGCCGAGACGCCCGCGAGGGCACTCAACCCCGCCGAGCCAGTGTAGCTCGTGCCGTTGATGAGGAACGTCGTCGAGGCATTCGTGTAGACCGTGAACTGCCCGAAGTCGTCCTTGTCGTCCGCGAACGGCCGGACGTTCACGACGTAGTCGCTGCTGCCGGCGCTGACGCTCATCAGCGGGCCCCGCACGTGGATCTGCTTGCTGCTCGCCGGCGCGAGGCTGGCGCTCAGCACCGGATTGACGGTGACCGTCGGCGGGCTGGCCGTGAGGTCCACCGTGTTGGAGGCCGCGAGATTGAAATCAATCGCGAGGTTCGAGACCGTCCCGTCGGTGATCACGAGCGGGGTGTTGCCGAACGACAGGGTCACCGTGATCGGTCCACTGATCGCGCTGCCGGTGGCACCGTTGATCAGGTTGGCCGTCGGCACCGTGACGTTACCGTTCGCAGTGCTCACCACGATGTCGGCGTTGCTGTAATCGAGGGTCAGTTGCGCCGAGGTGTAGGTGCCGGGCGGCAGCTGTTGGGCGCTGAGCACTTCTGACAGGTTCACCAGTTGCGAGAAATCCACCTGCGAGGTGGTCGGTACGGTCTGCACGACCGAGCCGTCCGAGCGGGTGAGCGTCAGGGAGTCGACGGTGACGATGTAGCTGACGAAATCCCCGGGTGCATCCGTGAGGGACACCACGGCCGTCCCGCAGCCGCTGCTGCAGGGGGCCTGTTTGCTCGAGACCGGCGGGCTGAGAGCCGCGGCGGGGTTCGAGCTGGAACCGCCGCAGCCGGCCAGCGCCAGCGCGGCGAGGACGAGAAGTCCCGACAGCAGGTGTCTGGCGCCCAGGGTCCAGGCGGAATGGGAACGCACGCAGTTCATGGAAGTGACCTCTACAAGGGAGACTGTTGAGGCAAATCGCAAGGCTGGCTCGGCGCGGGATCATGCCG
This sequence comes from Pseudomonadota bacterium, assembly GCA_021820785.1. Next base: position 1,535 of record JAKADE010000512.1, on the reverse strand, counting down.
TACAGGGCGCAGCGCGATTCACACCGGGGCATAACGCCGAGCCGCCTGGGCCGTTGACGGCGGAGGCTGCGCTCGTATGCCCGGCGGCGATGGTGCCTCAGTCTTTTGCGCTGCGATAGACGTCAGAGAAAAGCGACAGTCCGAGGTTGGGTATGTTCAGCCGTCATTCAGTTCCAGGGGCCTGAAGACTGTGAGTTGGCGCACGGATTGAGGCGGTCAGGCGCGGGTGGGCGCCAGGGGCCGTGTGGCGAATTCGATGAGATGCACCCAGAGGGTGTCAGGTCAGGAGTCGGACTGCAGGTCTCGGTGCGAATTCGTCCGATCGAGTATCAGGCCGGGCCTTCGGCAGCTGCGGACCCGGTCTGCCTACCCGTTGTGACCATCGAGGGGCTCGATACCCGCACGGATCGCATCCCGGGTTGCTTCGCGCCACGCGCGCTGATGATCCTCACGGCCGACAGTCTGCGGCTGACGCATCGGCGCATCGGGGGGATGGGGTGCCTCGAGCATTCATGCGGCGGGGCTCCAGGCGAGGAGAGGGCCCCAGAAAAGCCCGATGCGCCCTCCGAGGGGCGAGGCCTCAGTCCCTTTGTCCTGCAGTGGCGGCTGACGGCGTTGCGCCTTCGAGTAACCCGCGTGCGCTCAACACCTCGCGCATCGGGGCGAACGCGAACTCCCGCAGTACCCGGTTGAGCCGGGCCTCGCAGCGGTGCAGGTTGGTGTAATGTCGGAAGCGCGAGAGGGTCCCGACCCGGATGCGCGGCTGGCCGGGATCGATTTCCCAGGGATGCAGATAGAAGGGGAAGGCCTGGCCCCGCCCGTTGATCTGGCGCAGCCCGGCGCGGGTCAGCCAGTACGGAAAGATGCGGAAGTAGCCGCCGCCGCACACCGGCACTTTCGTGCCGAACACGCTCGCCGGAACCATCGGAAACTCCACCAGCGAGCGGCCCGAGGGCGCGGTGAAGTGCCCCGGCTCCGAGGAGGCATCCGGAATGCCGTAGCGGTCGTGCCGGATCGGGAAGATCGAGGAGTCGTAGGCGAACCCGAGGTCAATCAGCGTATCGAGTGCCCAGAGGGTCTGGCGGATCACCGAAAAGCTCGCCGCCCGATAGCCGAGCACCGGTTCGCCGAGCGCCTCCTCGAGCATGCCCTTGGCGCGGGCCGTCTCTTCCCGGAACACCTCGGGACGCTGCTCGTAGATCAGCTGATGCGAGTAGCCGTGGCAGGCCACCTCATGGCCGCACGCGGCGATGCGCCGCACGAGCGCCGGATAGCGCTCGGCCACCCAGCCCAGTACGAAGAACGTCCCGGAGACGCCGCGCGCCTGAAGCAGTTCGAGCAGCCGCTCGGTATTGCGCTCGACCCGGCATTCGCGGCTCGACCAGCTGTCGCGCGAGACGGCCGACGCCAGGGCGGCGACGTGAAAGTAGTCCTCCACATCGACGGTGAAGGCATTGAGGGGACCGCGCGGGCGCGGGCGGGCGGTTGAGCTGTCCATGGGGCGCCACTGTAGTGGATTTGGGCGGCGAGGGCAG
>JAKADE010000511.1 GCA_021820785.1 Pseudomonadota bacterium | reverse complement strand
GCATCGGGGAGACGTTCGCGCTCTACGAGATGTTGATGCACGTGCAGCGCGTGGCGCGCGAGTTCCGCCTGGTGCACGTCCCGCGCGAACCGTTCGCGCTCGAGGCGCAGATCAACCTGCGCACCCGTAACCCCGTCTACATGAAATTGGAACGTCGCTGATGCTCAATGTCACGACCCTGACCGAACTGCTCGAGGCGAACCGCCAGTTCCCGCGTGCCATCACCTATCTCGAAGGCGAGAAGGACGTGCGCACGGTCTCGTTCGCCGAACTGCACGAGCGCGCCCTCGGCATCCTCCATCATCTGCAGAAGCTCGGGGCGCGCCCCGGCGACAAGCTCATCCTGTTCCTCGGCCACAACGAGCAGTTCATCGACGCGTTCTGGGCGGCGGTGCTCGGCGGCATCGTGCCGGTGCCGGTTGCGCTCGGCATCAGCGATGAGCACCGCCACAAGCTGCTGCGCATCGCGCGGCGGCTCGGCGAGCCGATGATCTACACCGAGCGGCGCTCGCTCGAGCGCATCGGCGCGTTCGCGGCCGAGACAGGTCAGACCGAGACGTTCGAGGCGCTGCGCCGCCGCGCGTTCCTCGTCGACGACCTCGACGACATCTCGCGCGCCGGCAAGGTGCACGCCGCCCGGCCCGAAGATGTCGCCTTCATCCAGTTCTCCTCCGGCTCGACCAGCGAGCCGAAGGGCGTCGTGCTGACGCACGGCAACATCCTCGCCAATGCGCGCGGCGCGACCGAGGTGGCCGGCTTCAACCCCGAGGACGTCAGCCTCTCGTGGATGCCGCTCACGCACGACATGGGCCTGATCGGCTTTCACCTGGTCATGTTCTTCAACCGGGTGCATGCGCACCTGATGCCCACCGATCTGTTCGTGCGCCGTCCGCTGCTGTGGCTGCAGCTGGCGAGCCGCATCGGCGCCACCGTCCTGTGTTCGCCGAACTTCGGCTACAAGCATTACCTGAAGGTGCTCGGCGATCGCCCCGTCGACGATCTGGACCTGCAGCATGTGCGGCTCATCTTCAACGGCGCGGAGCCGATTTCAGTGGCGCTGTGCCGGCAGTTCCTCTCGCGCATGGCGCCGGCGCGGCTGAGCGCCAACGCGATGTATCCGGTCTATGGACTCGCCGAGGCCTCCCTCGCGGTGAGCTTCCCGACCCCGGGGGCACCGCTGCGCACACTGGTGGTCAACCGTCACGGGCTCACCGTCGGCCACGAGGTGCAGCCGGTGCCGGCGACGCAGCGCGATGGCATCGAACTGGCCTCGGAGGGCAAAGCCATTCCCTACTGCAGCGTGCGCATCGCCGACGATGAGGACCGGCCGCTGCCCGAGGCGCGGGTCGGACACCTGCACATCCGCGGCGACAACGTCACGCGCGGGTATTTCGAGAACCCCGAGGCAAATGCCGCGGCGTTCACCGCCGATGGGTGGCTGCGCACCGGGGACCTCGCCGTGGTGTACCAGGGCGAGCTCTACGTCACCGGACGGGCGAAGGAAATCATCTTCGTCAACGGCCAGAACTACTACCCGCACGACCTGGAGTCGATCCTGCAGTCCATCGAAGGCCTGGAACTCGGCAAGGTCGTGGCTGCCGGCGTGCGTGCCGCGGGCGAGGCCAGCGAACAGTTGGCATTGTTCGTGCTGCACCGCGGCGAGATCGAGGACTTCGTGGCGCTGGCGAATGCCGCGGCACGGCGCATCAACGAGCAGACCGGCCTCGAAGTCGCCGATGTCGTGCCGGTCAAGCGCATCCCGAAGACCACCAGCGGCAAGATCCAGCGCCACCTGCTCGAGGAGGCGTATGAGAACGGGGAGTTCGATGCGCAGCTGAAGGCGCTGGCCGCGCTGCGTGAGGCGCGCGGCGGCGGCGGCGGGGCGCGCAGCGCCATCGAGGAGAAGTTGAAGGGCATCTGCGAGGCGGCGCTCGGCGGCCGGCGCGTGGATGTCACCGATAACCTGTTCGAACTGGGCGCGAGCTCGCTGAAGCTGATCGAGATCCACGAGCAGATCGATCGGGAATACCCGGGCAAGATCGACCTGACCGAGCTGTTCGACTTCCCCACCATCGGGGAACTCGCCACGCACCTCGAGGGCAAGCTCGCCGGCTGAGCAGCGGCTTCAGCGCGCCTGGAATTCCAGTCGCATCGACAGGTCGACGGCGCGCACGTGCTTGGTGAGCGCGCCGACGGAGATGAAATCGACCCCGGTGGCGGCGATCTCGGCGATGCTCTCGAGGCTCACGCTGCCGGAGGCTTCCAGCTGCACGGGCCGGCCGCGCGCGCGGTTGCGCACCACCGCTTCGCGCATGTCCTCGAGGGAGAACTCATCGAGCATGACGATGTCGGGAGCGGCCGCGAAGGCCTGCTCGAGCTCCTCCAGCGATTCCACCTCCACCTCGATGCGCACGCCGGCGGCCAGCCGGCGCGCCGCGCCCACCGCCGCACCGATCGACCCGGCGGCGAGGATGTGGTTCTCCTTGATGAGCACCATGTCGTACAGGCCCATGCGGTGATTGGCCGCCCCGCCGCAGCGCACCGCGTATTTCTGTGCGCTGCGCAGTCCGGGCAGGGTCTTGCGCGTATCGAGCACGGTGCAGCCGGTGCCGGCCACGGCCTGGGCAAAGCGGTGCGCGGCGGTGGCGGTCCCCGAGAGCAGCTGCAGGAAGTTCAGCGCCGTGCGCTCCCCGGTGAGCACCCCGCGCGCTGCACCCTCCACCGTGCACACCCGCGCGCCAGGCGCGAGCGCGGCGCCTTCCGGCAGGTGCCACGTGAGGCGGATCTCGGGATCGAGCTGCCGGAAGCAGGCCGCGACCCAGGGCTGGCCGCAGAGGATGGCCGCCTCGCGGCTCATGATCTGACCGCGCACCCGCTGCTCGGGCGGCACCAGGGCGGCAGTGACGTCGCCGCGGCCTACGTCCTCGCGCAGCGCGGCGGTCACCTGGGCGTCGAGGTCGGCGGGGGGCAGCAGGGCGGGGCCTGCAGGGGTCGGTTCGCTCATGCGCGCAGGCTACCATGGGCCGCGGGGATTGAACCTGCGCCGCGCGGCCTCATAATGGCACTCGCATGCTCGAGGTTACCGCGCCGGCTTCCAGTCCTCCCCCCTCTCCCTGCGTCAAGATCTGCTCGCTGGATGAGCGGGGATATTGTGTCGGCTGCCTGCGGACCGTGGCGGAGATCGCCCGCTGGAGCGCGTTCAGCGCCGCGGAGCAATGGCAAGTGATCGCCGCGATCG
>JAKADE010000510.1:2152-3243 GCA_021820785.1 Pseudomonadota bacterium | reverse complement strand
CGGCCGTGCAGAAGGCCTACGGCGGCCGCCGGCGCGTCTGCTGGATGGAAGTGTTCTGCGGCGAGAAGGCGAATGCGCGCTACGGGGAGTGGTTCCCCGAGGAGTCGCTGCAGGCGTTGCGCGAGTTCGTGGTCTCGATCAAGGGACCGCTGGCGACGCCGATCGGCGGGGGGATCCGCTCGCTGAATGTGGCGATGCGCCAGAACCTCGATCTGTACGCCTGCGTCCGCCCGATCCAGTACTTCCCGGGCGTCGTGAGCCCCATGGCCGATGCCAGCCTCACCGACATGGTGATCTTCCGCGAGAACACCGAGGACATCTACGCCGGCATCGAGTGGCCGGCCGGATCCGCCGACGTGCACAAGCTGATCGCGTTCCTGCACAAGGAGTTCGGGGTCACCGGTATCCGCTTCCCGTCGAGCTCCGCGATCGGCATCAAGCCGGTCTCCAAGGAGGGCAGCCAGCGCCTGATCCGCAAGGCGATCCAGTACGCGATCGAGCACGATCGGGTCTCCGTGACGCTGGTGCACAAGGGGAACATCATGAAATTCACGGAGGGGGCGTTCCGCAACTGGGGCTACCAGCTCGCCCAGGAGGAGTTCGGCGCCGAGCCGATCGACGGCGGCCCGTGGATGAAATTCCGCAATCCCCTGACCGGCAGCGATATCGTGATCAAGGATGTGATCGCGGACAATTTCCTGCAGCAGGTGCTGCTGCGGCCCGAGGAATACGACGTCATCGCCACGCTGAACCTCAACGGGGATTACGTCTCCGATGCGCTGGCGGCGCAGGTCGGGGGCATCGGCATCGCCCCGGGCGGCAACATCGGGGATGGACTGGCGGTGTTCGAGGCGACGCACGGCACGGCGCCGGGCTTCGCGGGCAAGGACCGGGTGAACCCCGGTTCGCTGATCCTCTCGGCGGAGATGATGCTGCGCTACATCGGCTGGAAAGAGGCCGCGGACCTCATCCTCAAGGGCGTGAGCCTCACCATCGCCCACAAGGAACTGACCTACGATCTGGCCCGTCTGCGCGAGGCGATCAAGGCGCCGAAGCGCGAGCTGGCGGCGCGCAAGAACGTCGAGGAAGAC
>JAKADE010000510.1:0-2142 GCA_021820785.1 Pseudomonadota bacterium | reverse complement strand
TCATTCCGGGCGCCACGCTCATGAGCTGCTCGGGATTCGCCTCCGCCATCATCCGTCACATGGATGACTGACCGCTCGCAGTACGATCCGGACTGCAGCCGCTGCCCGCGCCTCGCCGGCTTCCTCGGCGAGGTGCGCGTGCGCTATCCGGACTATTGGGCGCGGCCGGTGCCGTCGTTCGGGGCGGCCGCCCCGCGCATCGTGATCGTCGGTCTCGCTCCCGGTCTGCACGGGGCGAACCGCACCGGCCGCCCGTTCACGGGCGATTACGCCGGCATCCTGCTGTACCAGACGCTTCATGAGGCCGGACTGGCGAACCGGCCGCATTCCGAGACGCGCGACGATGCGCTGAAGTTGCGCCACGTCCGCATCATCAATTCGGTCAAATGCGTGCCCCCGCAGAACAAGCCGACGCCGGCCGAGATCCGCACCTGCAACGGGTACCTGGCGGCCGAACTCGCCGGCCTTGGCCAGGTGCGCGTGGTACTCGCGCTCGGGCGCATCGCCCACGAGGCCTTCCTGCGCGCCTCGGGCCTGAAGCCCGCGGCGTTCCCCTTCGGACATGGCCGCGAGCACCCGCTCGAGGACGGCCGGACGCTGCTCGATTCCTACCACTGCAGCCGCTACAACACCTCGACGCGCCGGCTGACCGCCGAGATGTTCCAGCGCGTCGTGACCCGCGCCTGTGCGCTCGCGGACGTTTAAAGTAGGCGAGTGAACGCCGCCTTCGACGCCAAGTCCTTCGTCGCCGCGCTGCCCCGGCGGCCGGGCGTCTACCGCATGTTCGATCGCCGGCACGAGCTGCTCTACGTCGGCAAGGCGAGGAGCCTGAAGGACCGGGTCGGCAGCTATTTCAATGCCGGCAACGTCAGCCCCAAGGTTCAGGCGCTGGTGCAGCTCATCGCCGACATGGAGGTCACGGTCACGCACTCGGAGACCGAGGCGCTGCTGCTCGAGTACAACCTGATCAAGGCGCATCGGCCCCGCTTCAACGTGGTGCTGCGCGATGACAAGAGCTACCCCTACATCCTGCTCGGCACCGGACATGCGTTTCCGCGTCTGTCGCTGTATCGCGGGGCGCGCGCCCCCGGGGCGCGCTATTTCGGGCCGTTCCCGAGCAGCACGGCGGTGCGTGAGACGCTCAATCAGCTGCAGAAGCTCTTTCGCATCCGCAACTGCCGCGACAGTTTCTTCGCGCATCGCAGCCGGCCGTGCCTGCAGCACCAGATCGGGCGCTGTTCGGGGCCGTGCGTCGGGCTGATCAGTCCCGAGGCCTACGCGCAGGACATCGAGGCCGCGGTGAAGGTGCTCGAGGGACGCAGTGATGAGGTCAATGCGCTGCTGCGCACCCGCATGCAGGCGGCCGCCGAGCAGCTCGAGTACGAGCGGGCCGCGCAGCTGCGCGATCAGCTCGCGGCGCTGCGTGAGATCCAGGCGCAGCAGGTGGTCACGGCCGAGAACGAGCGCGACGTCGATGTCTTCGCGATCGCCGGGGAGCCCGGGGAGTATGCCGTCAGCACCATGCTGGTGCGCGGCGGGCGCAACCTCGGCACGACGAGCAGTTTTCCGCGTGCGGCATTTGCCGAGCCCGAGGAGGCGCTGTCTTCCTTTCTGATGCAGTACTACGCGCATCACGAGCCGCCGCCGGAGGTGCTGGTCGGGCGGCGGCTCGAGGACGCCGAGGCGCTCGCCGAGGCGCTCGCCGAGCGGGCCGGACATGCGCTCGAGGTGCGCTGCCCGGCCCGTGGCCTGGGTGCGCGCTGGGTGGAGATGGCCCACGAGAACGCCGAGCAGGCCCTGAGGATGCGCCTGGCGCGCCGCCAGGGCATGGAGGAGATGCTCGCAGCGCTCGCCCATGAGCTCGATCTGCCGGCACCGCCGGCCCGGATGGAGTGCTTCGACATCAGCCATACCGGCGGGGAGGGCACCGTGGCCTCCTGCGTCGTATTCGGGCCCGAGGGTCCGCTGAAGAAGGAGTACCGGCGCTTCAACATCACGGGCATTACCCCGGGGGATGATTACGGGGCGTTGCGTCAGGCCCTCAAACGCCGCTACACGCGGGTGCGCAACGAGGAGGTCCCGGCACCGGATCTGCTGCTGATCGACGGCGGTCTGGGCCAGATCGAGGGCGTTCATGCGGAG
>JAKADE010000509.1 GCA_021820785.1 Pseudomonadota bacterium | reverse complement strand
CAGCCTCCCGGTGCTGCGCCGCCGCGGACTGCTCGGCGCGCTGCTGCCGAGCACCGAGGCCTACCTCGCGGCCCATCCGGGCAGCCTCGTCGAGCAACTGCTGATGCAGGGCCTCGCGAACACCGATGCGCGCGTCAAAGCGGGCCGTTCCGTGACCCCGACGTTCCTGCTCGCGCTGCTGCTCTACGGCCCGATCGCGGCCCTGATCGAGGCCATGCCGCCGTCGCGCTGGCACGAGCTCTCGGCGATTCTCGACGCCTGCGACCAGGCGGTGCGCGAGGCCCAGCGGCACCTGTCCATCCCGAAGCGCTTCTCGCTCGGGCTGCGCGAGATGTTCGCGCTGCAGCCGCGGCTCGAGCATCCCCGCGGCCGGCGCGCGCTGCGCCTGCTCGGACATCCGCGCTTCCGTGCCGGCTACGACCTGCTGCTGCTGCGTGCGGAGTTTGGCCTCGCCAACCCCGAGCGGGCCCAGTGGTGGACCGACCTGCAGGCCGCGCCGGAAGCCGAGCAGGGAGCGATGGCCGATGCGATCGCCGGGGGCACGGAGCGCACCGCCGGGCAGAAGGGCCGCCGCCGGCGCCGCGGCGGCCGACGCCGCGGCGCACCGAGCCCCGGCTGAGCGGCCGGGCCCGATGCAGCGGTGGCGGCCAGCTTACGTCGGCCTCGGCAGCAATCTCGAGGACCCCGAGCGGCAGGTGCTCGGGGCCTGGGCACGCCTCGGGGCGCTGCCTGAGACGCGCGCCGTCGTGCGCTCGCCGCTCTACGGGTCGCGGCCCCTGGGGCCGGTGGCCCAGCCGGATTTCGTCAACGCGGTCGCCGGGCTGCTGACGCGGCTCGAGCCCGAGGCGTTGCTCCAGGCGCTGCTCGCCACGGAGGCCGCCCTCGGCCGCCGCCGCGACGGACCGCGCTGGGGGCCGCGGCGGATCGATCTGGACCTGCTGGTGCTCGGCCGCGAGCAGCGCTCGGCAGGAACGCTCACCCTGCCGCACGCCGGTATAGTGGAGCGCAATTTCGTTCTGTATCCTCTGGCGGATATCGCCCCGGACCTCGACGTGCCCGGGCTCGGCCGGGTGTCCGAGCTCAAGGCGCGCCTTGCGCCCGAGGGGCTGTGGCGAATCGAATGCGAACAATGAAACCCAATGCCCGCCGCAACTGAACCGAAGAGCGCTGCCGATCACCAGTACATCGTGGTGGAGGGTCCGATCGGGGTCGGCAAGAGCAGCCTCGCGCGGATGCTCGCCAAGAGCCTCGCGGCCCAGCCGGTGCTCGAGGACGCCCCGGGCAATCCCTTCCTAGAGCGTTTCTACAAGAACCCGCGCGCCGGGGCGCTGCCGACGCAACTGCACTTCCTGTTCCAGCGCTGGCAGCAGCTCTCGGCGCTGAACCAGCAGGACCTGTTCGCCGCGGTGCGCGTCGCGGACTACCTCTGGGAGAAGGACCGGCTGTTCGCCCGCGTCACCCTCGATGATGCGGAGTTCGCGCTCTACGAGCAGGTCAGCAGCCGCCTGGACATCAAGGCGCCGAAGCCCGATCTGGTGGTCTATCTGCAGGCCCCCGTGGATGTGCTCCTGGAGCGCATTGCGCGCCGCGCGATCGGCTACGAGCAGTACATCGACCGCGAGTATCTGGTGCGTCTGAACGAGGCCTACGCGCGTTTCTTCCATGAATACGAGGCCGCTCCGCTGCTGATCGTGAATGCCGCGGGCATCGACCCGGTGAACAACCCGGCCGACTACGACGAGCTGTTCGCAGCCATCCGGCGCATGAAGCGCGGGCGGCTGTACTACAACCCGATGGGTGCGCGGGCGATTTAGTAAACTAGGATCATGTATACGCATCTGCAGCTGCGCGATTCGGACCGCCCGCCCGTCACGCTCGCCACGCTGGCGCGCATGAAGGCCCAGGGCGAGAAGATCGCGAGTCTGACCTGCTATGACGCGAGCTTCGCCGTCCTGCTCGATGCCGCCGACGTGGATGTCGTGCTGGTGGGCGATTCTCTCGGCATGGTGATCCAGGGCCGCGATACCACCGTGCCGGTGACCATGGATCAGATGGTCTACCACAGCGCGGCGGTGGCCCGCGGCCTGCACCGGCCGTTTCTCATCACCGATCTGCCCTTCATGAGCTATCCGACCAAGGAGCGGGCGCTCGAGAACGCCGTGCGCCTGATGCAGGAGGGCGGGGCGAAGATGGTGAAGCTCGAAAGCGGCGGCGGGCAGGTCGACATCGTGGAGTTTCTGGCGAGCCACGACATCGCGGTGTGCGCCCATCTGGGGCTGAAGCCGCAGTCGGTGCACAAGACCGGCGGATTTCGGGTGCAGGGCCGGGAAGACGCCGCGGCGCACCGGCTCATCGAGGACGCCAAGCGACTCGAGTCCGCCGGCGCCGACGTGGTGCTGCTCGAGTGCATTCCGGCGACGCTCGGGGCCCAGATCACCGCGGCGCTGTCGGTGCCGGTGATCGGCATCGGTGCGGGACCCGACACCGATGGACAGATCCTCGTGCTGTACGACATTCTCGACATCACCACCGGACGCAAGCCGCGCTTCGTGCGCAATTTCATGGCGGGCGCCGGGGACAACCTCGAAGCGGTCAAGCGCTACGTCGCGGCCGTGCGCGAGAAGTCCTACCCGGCGGCCGAGCACAGCTTCTGACGCCCATGCGCAGCGTGACCCGTATCGCCGAGGTGCGTGCCGCCGTGCGCCAATGGCGCGGTGCCGGCGAGCGCGTGGTGTTCGTGCCCACCATGGGCAACCTGCACGCCGGCCACATGAGCCTGCTCGAGGCGGCCCGTGCCCACGGCGAGCGCTTCGTCGCCAGCATCTTCGTCAACCCCATGCAGTTCGGCCCGAACGAGGACTTCGCGCACTACCCGCGCACGCCCGAGCGCGACGAGCGGATGCTGAGCGAAGCCGGCTGTGATCTGATGTTCATGCCGGACGTGGCGGAGATGTATCCGTACGGTTCCGCAGCGGCGACCCGCGTCGAGGTGCCGGGCCTCTCCGACATCCTCTGCGGGGAGTTTCGTCCCGGGCACTTCCAGGGCGTCACGACGGTGGTCTGCAAGCTGCTGCACATCGTCGAGCCCGATGCGGCGGTGTTCGGCGAGAAGGACTTCCAGCAGCTGACGCTGATCCGGCGCATGGTGAGCGAGCTGTGCATGCCGGTGCAGATCGTCGCCGCGACGACGATGCGCGATGCCGATGGGCTCGCGATGAGTTCACGAAACCAATACCTGACCGACGACGA
>JAKADE010000508.1 GCA_021820785.1 Pseudomonadota bacterium | reverse complement strand
CGGCTCATCGATCTCGGAAGTTGCCCGCCGCAGCACCTCCTGCCCCTGGAACTGCAGCCCTGCGAGCGCGCCGCCGAGATGTGCCAGAACATCGAGCGTGTAGCCATGCTGCGCAATCCGGATCGGCTGGCGCGCGGATGATTCACTCACAGTTGACCTCACTGATGTCTCTCATCAAATTTCCTCGGCCTCAAGTCAAATGAACGCGCAGCACGAGCGCATACGTGTCGGCGTCGGAACGCGGCGGCAGCGTGACGCTGAGGCCTGCGCCGCTCTGGTGCCATTGCGGCGTGCGGTGTTCCCCCAGCAGCTCGACATGTCGGATCCGTCCCGGCCGCGCGGCGGCGTCCGTTCCGAGCGAACGGATCAGCAGCGGTTCCCGAGGCCATCCGAGCGCGATCGCGTATACCACCGTTGCGGCCTTGTTGCGCGTGAAGCGGATGTCGGCGGCCGACAGCTGCTTGACGCTCTTGCCCTGAAAGGAGCCCGGGTGAATCGTGCTCGGGCCCTCGCCGTACACGGACCACGGACGCGTCGCGTAGATCGCCTCGCCGTTCACCGCGAGCCAGGCACCGATCTTGTGCAGAATGAGCCGCTCCTTGGCATCGATCGTGCCGTCGGGCTTGCCGGGCACGTTCAGGATGAAGGTGCCGTTTTTGCTCACCGTGTCGATCAGCCAGTGGATGACCTCGCGCGGATGCATGTAGCCGCCGAACTCTCCGGGCTTATCGTACAGTGCGCGCAGATAATGCCAGTCGCCGAGGCAGGTCTCGGACTGCCAAGGGTAGGGGCGGATCTGACCGCTCAACCCGCGCTCGATGTCGGCGACCACGGATTTCTCGAGCCGCGCCGGCACATTCTTCACCGTCATGACCGCGTCGACCGCCCCGCCGTGCCGGGCGAGGCTGCGGTTGTAGTAGTACGCCCCGAGGTTCATCCCGCCCCAGCCGAGCGGCAGCAGCGGATTGTCGAAATACAGCAGATCCGGGTCATGCTGATCGATCAGATCGCGCGTGCGGTCGTAGAAGTTCTTCACATACGAGACGTCCGGCAGCGCGTCGAACGGGTGCTTCGGTCCGTACAGCTGCTGCGGATCGTAGCCCTCCCACCATTGTCCCTTGCCATCGGCAAGCGTCAGATGCCCGTCGTACGGCACACCGGCATACGATCCACTCTGATCCGCGCCGTGCGCCGTCTGAAACCACCACCAATTGCGCGCCTGATGCACCGTGACACCGAAGCGCAGACCGCGTTGCCGCGCTGCCTGCGCCCAGGTGCCGATCACGTCGCGGTGCGGGCCGATGTGGTGCGCATTCCAGGGGTGATGCGTGGAGTTCCAGGCGTCGAAGCCGTCGTGGTGATTGGCGAGCGCGAGAAACAGTTTCGCGCCGGCACGCACGTACAGATCCATCAGTTCGTCGGGCTGCCAGTTCAGCAGCGTCCACTGTGCGCACAGATCCTTGTAGCCGAACCGGGAGGGATGTCCGTAATGCGCCCGCTGGTAGTCGTACTGCGTGGTCGCGGCAGCGGACTTCGCGCCGCCCTGGATGTACATGTTGCGCGCATACCAGTCGCCATCCTCCGGCACGCATTGCGGACTCCAGTGGTTCCAGATGCCGAACTTCGCATCCCGGTACCACTCGGGACACTCGTACTGCAACAGTGAGGCCCACGTTGGTGCAAAGGGTCCCTGCCCCGCCAGCCCAGGAAGCGGCGCATCCAGCGGCACCCCGTCCCAGGAGCCGCCGGGCACCGGTAATGGCGGCGGGTGTCCCCAGCCGGTCGGCCGCCAGTCAGCCTCATTCAGCCGCTGAGCGACGATCGCGCCGTCGCGCAGTGCGTAGAACACTCGTTCACGCTCGTCCATCGCGCAGAACTGCGCGTAGTCGTAGGTAACCCGATCGAAGCTGTCCGGAACCTGACGAGGCTCGCCCTGTCGTTGGCCTGCCGCACCGGCCGGCAGGGGCAGCGATGCCGCAGCCGCCGTCCCGGCCATCAATTTGAAGAAATGCCGTCGTCGCATCGCGGTCAGCTCCTGCGCACTCCAACAGTACGGCGTCTCTAGCGTCTCAGCCGATAGAGCACTGAGCCATGCGCGGCGAGGCGCACTTTCAGCGCGCTCGCTTCGCCAAGCGTTCGGCGCAACCACAGGTCGCGCAGTTGATAGCGACCCGGCGCAAGTCCGAGCGTCCGCCAGGGCACGCGCAGCGTGCGCGCGTGTGCAGCCCGATTGAAGACCGCCAGATACCAGCCCCTGCCCTGCTGCGGTCGGGACATCCACACCACGAAGGCGTGACGGGCAAGCACCTGGTGGGCGTCGCGCGCCTGCTGATCAACCGCAATGACCTCCGGATTATCGAGCAGCGACAACGTCCAGCGGTTCATGCGCGTGAGATTCGCGCCGATCATCAGCGGCGAGCGGGCGATACACCAGAGCGTCATGTAGGTGCGCTGCTCGGAGTGAGTGAGGCGAGTCCAGCGTGCCGAGCCCAATCCGGGCTTCGGACCGAGGTAGCCGATCGCGAGCATGTCTGCATCGGGCCAGTGTCCAGGGCGGGCCAGGGGCGCCCAGCGCGCGAGGCGTTCGAACTGATTGTCCACGCCTTGTGGATACGCCTGGGTGCTGTGCCACAGATCCCAGACGTCGTTCGAGATGCGCCACAGGTTGGCATCGCGGCGCAGCTGGGCGAGCCGGCTCAGCGGTGCGGGCCCCGGGGAGAGACTCAGCACCATCGGCCTTCCCGCCGCCCGGACCGCGCGCCCGAGCATGCCGATCTCCGCCGCGGCGTACGGGTGACTCGCGATGCAGTCCGCCTTGATGAAATCGACGCCCCAGCGGGCATACAGCCTGACGATCGAGTCGTAGTACGCCTGTCCGGCTGCGTTGGCCGCGACGCCGTCGTTGTCCGGACTCCAGGGACACGGCGCATTGGCAGTCGCCGCCTGCCGAGCACGAAATACCGAGCCGGCGATCGGCAGATCCTCACGGACCGCCTGCACCGGAATGCCGCGCAAAATGTGGATACCGAATTTCAGCCCCAGCGAATGCACGTACCGCGCAAGAGGCGCAAATCCCTTTCCGTCCGCCGCGGAGGGGAATCGGTTCGGCGCCGGCAGGTAACGGCCGTACCGATCGAGCGTCATGACTGAACCGTGCGCCCCTCCGGAGGGCGTCGGATTGCGCACGAACCACTCCGCGTCGATCACCGCGTAGCGCCAGCCATAACGACGCAAATGCCGGCTCATCCAGCGCACGTT
>JAKADE010000507.1 GCA_021820785.1 Pseudomonadota bacterium | reverse complement strand
TTGGGCGATCAGGGCGAGCAGCGTGGGGTGGCTCGGGTTTGCCGAGATCAGCCCTTCGGCTCGCATGGCGACACACACCGCGGCCGCAGGCGAGGGCAACGGAGCGGGGTCCGGATCGTGTGCGTGAGTCTCCTCGCGCGCGCGTCTGTGTGTTCCGATCCCTTCCCTTCCGATCCCTTCCGATCCCTTCCGATCCCCAGTGAGTCCTCCGTGCGTGCTCACTGAGTCGTCAGTGACGGGTGCGGGATTTTGAGGGGACGGGTAGCGGCTCTTGGTCGCCCGGTTGATGGACTGGTGGCTGCCCCACGACGGGAGCGCGTACAAATCTCCATGATTTTCAGCGTGATAGAGAATCGCGAGGCCATTCACTGAGCACTCACTGAGCCATCCCTGAACGTCCACTGAGGTCACATCGTCACCCCCGAAAATGGACGCTTTGAGCTTGCGCACGTCCGCCGAGCCCCTTCCCTCGTCGTCCGCCTGGGTGATGAGCCCGATGAAGAGCAATCGGGCGCCGTGAGAGAGGTTCATGACCTGTGGAGACATCCAGATCTCGGGCTTCAGGGAGCGAATGCGGGCCATCAACTAGCTCCTCGGGATTCGGTGAGAGCGGCGAGCGCCAGACGCCGGATCTGAGCATCCGAGCGCATGCGCACCTTGGCCGCGTAAAGACGCCAGAGCGCGTGACGGCGCAGCTCGCCGGTCTCCGCGTGGATGCGCTCGAGCAAATGGGCGATATCGCGCTCGAGCGCGAGATCGTGACTGGAGGGCGGCCACGGCCAGTCCGGGTGTGCGGCGAGAGTAGCCGGAACGGCCGCTGCGTCGTCGGATTCAGGCGAGAAGCGCTGCACGGCCAATCAGCGCAAAACCGCGATCAGGGTGAGGACGATTCCCCAGAAGGCGAGAATGCCGAGCGCCATCCAGCCGGCCGGCGTGAGGCGGTGAGGAAGCCGAACGGTGTTCATCGACGCCCCCCTTTGCTCGCGGGCAAACCCGCGGCAATGAGCTGTTGCGGTAGGTCCGAGAGAAGTTGCTGGACACGCTCGAGCGCGAGGTCACGCGAGGCCTGCTGGTCACGCAGGTACTTGCCCACCAGGTAGTAGATCGGGGTGTAGTCACCTGTGCGCTCGAGGTAGCGCTCGAACTCCTCGAGGCTGAATCGCCGCTTCTTCTCGCCACGGTCCGCCCGCGCAAGCTTCACGCTCAGGTTGCCGTGGCTGACATCGAGCGCCGTGGCGACGTTGGTGAGGCCGCGGCGGTAGACGCATGCCGCCATGCAGGCGAGCAGGTCGGGATGGTTGGTGGACTGAGCATCGAGCTCGAGGGTCAGCTGATTCGGGTTGAGACTGCGTGAGACCAATTGGTTTCTCCCCGTATCAGGCCGTTTCACGCGAAATGGGCATGCTCCAGCGCATGGGAAATCAGTCCTCAGTGCCGAGCAGAGCGGGCCAGGGTGCGCAGTCGGGCATTCAGCGCCTCGATGCGGTTCACGGACGGATCAGCAACGTGGCCGGCGGCGAGCTTCTTCAGCCACTCGTAAGGGACGGCGGGCTCCTCGGCGATGGAGCGCAAAGAGGCGCCGCGCTTTTTGGCAGCGGCGAGCAGTTCGAGGGTATCTGCGAGGAGGGCCATGGGCGCAATTGTGGGGAATTTATTCCTCGGCTGTCAAGGAGCACTTTCCTTACCGCGCGCGGCAGCATGAAATCCATGGCCAGACAGTCGCGTCCGCGCGCCCCAAAAACACGCACTCCAAGTGCACTGAGAATCGCGTTGGCCACGCGCGTGCGGGACGGCCTGCGCGAGAGAAAACTCAGCCAAAGAGACGCTGGACACCTGGCCGGCCTCGACCCCAAGACTTTCTCGAACCTCGGGCGCCCGGACGGCCCCTCACCTACCCTCGAGGGCATCGAAGGGGCTGCGCGCGTACTCCATTGCGAGCCGTGGGAGCTGCTTCGCTCAGAAACATCCGCGGCGCCTTCGGTCGCCACCGTGGGCGCCCTCGTCGTGCACGACCTCGAGGGCAGTTACGCGGTGGAAGGCAAACAGGACGAGCTGCTCACCCTTTTGCTCGCCGAGTGGGCTTACCTAGGGCCCGAGGAGCGCTGGAAGCTCGTCTCCCGCGCGCGGCGGCTGTCGAGCCGGTCACCGCCCGCCGCGGGAAACGGGCCAGGGCCCGCTCTCCGCGCCAGGAGAACGCGGCCCTAGACGACGCGCAGGCGCTCGAGATACTCGAACAGGGAGAAACCAGATGATTTTCGTGCTCTGGTTCATCGTCACGTGCGTGCCCACCAATGTGGGTTGCCGACCCCTAATGCGCCCCGGGCCAGAGATCCGGGCTATGGGCACTTACCGCACGTTCAAAGAATGCAGCGCGGCGAGCAAAGTCCTTTCCGAAGGCATCGGAAAACGCGCCGGCGGCACAATCCTCTGCTTGCCCACCCTCCCGAAGCAGCGCTGATCCGGTAGGCCCTTCTTCTCTCCCTCCCCTTCGCTCGCCTGCGTCGGGGAATATCTTCCTTGACACGGCCGCCCGCTGAGGGAATACTTTCCCCATCGGCCCATCGTGGGCCACGGGAGAGAGCGATGAGCGCCGATTACCCGAATCGCAATGCGTGGCTGGAGCGCCGCTATACGCCGAAG
The DNA here is from genome assembly GCA_021820785.1 of Pseudomonadota bacterium. The sequence goes on along the minus strand of JAKADE010000507.1, from coordinate 618 downwards.
CGCTACCGCTGGGTGCGCGTCCTTTGGGATAGCGGCCGCCGCGGCACCTACGTTCGCGCCAAGCACGGCCCGCTGCCCGGCTCCCGCTAGCCATGACCACCCTCTATGACATGGCCGAGCAGGTGCGCCGCGCCGAGCTGCAGCGTCTCGCTGAACCCTCCGACGCTCCCGAGCGCGACTACGGCGACGTGGTCGACGAGGCCTACGACCGCGCGAAGGGTGAGCGGCTCGATCAGGCGGTGCACTCGTGAACCTCGCCGACGCGTTCTCCGATTCCACGATGGTTCGCCTGGTGCGCGACAAGGTCGCCACGAGCGGCTTCTACCTCGATGACGCCACTGCGATCGCGCTCCTGAAGGAGATCGGCGTCGAGCCCACACACGACCGCCTGCAGTCGGTGAAGTTGGGTTACGAGCTCGGCTGCGCCTCACGCGCCCGGGCGACTGCGCTGCGGGCGCTCCCTGTGCGAGGCGTCGCGTGATGCGCGCGCTGAAGCGCCTCTGGCGCCGGATCGTCCCGGACAAGCGCCCTCTTCCTGAGCCCGCGCCGGCTGCCCTGCGCGGCAATTTCGACGGCTCATCGGCATCGGCCGGCCGTGTACGTACCCCATGAGGAGAT
>JAKADE010000506.1 GCA_021820785.1 Pseudomonadota bacterium | reverse complement strand
GGGCAATGAGAGATTCCCCTCCCTCCGGGAACTCCTGATCGCCAACCTTGGGCCGAGCGCGGCCCGTACAGCCCTACACGAATCGGAGAGCTGTGCGCGCCGCGCAGCAGAGCCCTGCGTCAGCAGCCGACGGTTCATTCGCCTTCGGGATGCACCGTCATATCTCGGCATGGACAAGAACCGATTCAACCGCGAAGTCCGTCCGCAGGTAACCGTTATCCCGATAGGAACGCAAGGCATCGCCTTCGATCGCCTTGACCTCGATGCATGGGCCGACGACCATAAGCGACGCAACGGGCGTCCCGCGGCTCAATCCGAAAGGAGGAAGTCATGGGACTGCAAAAGCCGCCCGGCCTCACCCTGCGTGGCGAGACTTGGCACATCGACAAAGACATCTACGGAACGCGCATTTGCGAAAGCACTGGCACAGGCGATCTCAGGGAAGCGGTAGAGATTCTGTCGCGACGGATCGAGGAGGTCAGGGCACGGAGGTTCTTCGGCGCTCGCAAGGCACGCACCTTCCGAGAAGCGGCGGTGCGGTTCCTGGAGGAAAACCAGCACAAGCGAAGTCTCGAGCGGGATGCCAGATCGCTGGCGGCGTTGGATTCCTATATCGGCGCGCTGACGATCCAGCAGGTTCACTCCGGGTCCCTGCAAGCGTTCGTTCGAGACAAGTTGCAGGCTGGGAAGAGTCCGGGAACTGTCAACCGCGACTTGGCGGTCGTGCGCCGAATCCTGAACCTCTGCGCGCGCTTGTGGCGGGACGAGGATGATCGGCCCTGGTTGGACACGGCTCCCTTGATACAGATGCAACGTCACCCGGACAAACGCACGCCTTACCCTCTTTCCATGGAGGAGCAGCGGCTATTGTTCTCGGAGCTGGCGCCGCATCTCGCCAGGATGGCGCTGTTCAAGGTCAATACCGGCACACGTGAGCACGAGGTCTGCACTCTGCGATGGAGTTGGGAGGTCCGGGTTCCCGAGCTCGACACCTCCGTCTTCATCATTCCTCGCGATCACGTGAAGAACGGTCTCGAGCGGTTCGTGGTCTTGAACCGCATCGCCAAGTCCGTCATCGAGGGCTGTCGCGGCGAGCACGAGGAATTCGTGTTCACGACGCAGGAGCGCGACGGCTCGCGGCATCCACAGTTCAGGATGAACAACTCGGGATGGAAAGCGGCGCGCAAGCGCGCGGCGGCGAGATACGAGCAGGAGCTTGGGTCGCCCTGCCCGGCTGGATTCCGGTCCATCCGGGTACACGACCTCAAGCACACGTTCGGGTATCGACTCCGTGCGGCGGGCGTGTCGTTCGAGGACCGCCAGGCTTTGCTCGGCCACAAGGCGGCGCACATTACGACGCACTACTCCGCGGCCGACATCAGCAACCTGATTGCGTGCGCGGAAAGCGTCTGTGATCTCGCCTCCCGCAAATCTCCCGCACTCTCGATCGTGCGGTCGGCAGGAAGCCTGCAAGTAGCTGAAAATGCTGGTGGAAAGGGAGGGACTCGAACCCTCGACCCCGGCATTATGAGTGCCGTGCTCTAACCAGCTGAGCTACCTTTCCACGACGGCTGAGCCGCCGGCACGCGCCGGCGGTGGCCTCCCCAGGAGGGGGGCGCATTGTCGGCGGGGGATACCGGGGGTGTCAACCGCTTAGACGTTGAACCGGAAGTGGACCACGTCTCCTTCGTGCATCACATATTCCTTGCCTTCCAGGCGCAGCTTGCCCGCCTCCCGGGCTCCCGCCTCGCCCCGGCAGGCAATGTAATCCGCATAGCCGATCACCTCGGCTCGGATGAATCCACGCTCGAAATCCGTATGGATCACCCCGGCAGCCTGAGGGGCAGTGGCGCCTACGTGCACCGTCCAGGCCCGCACTTCCTTCTCCCCCGCCGTGAAATAGGTCTGCAGCCCGAGCAGCCGGTAGCCGGCCCGGATCACCCGGTCGAGACCTGGCTCCTCGAGGCCGAGCTCGGCTAAGAACCCCACTCGATCCGCCGCATCCAGCTGGGCGATTTCCGCCTCGATGGCCGCACAGATCGCAACGGTGACCGCCCCCTCGGCCGCCGCACGCTGCTCGACCCGTTCGAGTAGCGGATTCCCCTTGAACCCGCCCTCGGCGACGTTCGCGACGTACATGACAGGCTTGGCCGTGATCAGCTGCAGCTCGCGCAGGTCGCGTGCCTCCTCCGCCGAGAGGCTCATCGCCCGAACCGGCTTCACCTGATCGAGATGCGCCTTGACCCGCTCGAGAAGCTGCTTCTTGCGCAGCGCGTCCTTATCACCGCTCTTGGCGGCCTTGGCGGCCCGCTCCAAGCCCTTCTCGACGGTCGAGAGGTCCGCCAGCGCCAGCTCGGTGTCGATCACCTCGATGTCGCTCAGCGGGTCGACCTTGCCCGCGACATGCACGATGTCGGAGCTCTCGAAGCAGCGCACCACATGCGCGATCGCGTCGACTTCGCGGATATGGGAGAGAAACTGGTTGCCGAGCCCCTCGCCCTTGGACGCACCGGCCACGAGGCCCGCAATGTCCACGAATTCCACGGTGGCCGGAACGGTGCGCTCGGGATGGACGATTTCGGCGAGCGCATCGAGCCGCGCATCCGGCACCGGCACCATGCCGACGTTCGGGTCGATGGTGCAAAACGGATAGTTGGCCGCCGCCGCGTTCTGCGCCTGCGTCAGCGCATTGAACAACGTCGACTTGCCGACATTCGGCAGCCCCACGATGCCGCAGCGGATAGACATGTCTGAAACTCCTTCGAGCCCGGACTTACGCCGGGCGATCTGATGATGCCGCGTCGGTGCGCGTATGCAGTTGGTTCATCGCCTTCTGCGCGCCCTCCTCCAGCATCACTGGCAGTGCATCGGCCGCATCTCGCAATGCCGCGCCGATGGCCTCGGCGTCGGCCGCGGCGGGCCGCCCGAGCACGTAGTTGAGCACCGCATCGCGTGCACCGGGGTGGCCGATGCCGATGCGCAGCCGCCAGAACGAGGCGCCGAGGCGCGCCATGATGTCCCGCAGTCCGTTGTGGCCGCCGGCGCCACCGCCGTGCTTCAGCCGCACCACTCCGGGCGGGAAATCGAGCTCATCGTGCGCCACCAGCACCGCATCGAGCGGGATCTTGTAGAAGCCGGCCACGCTCTGCACGGCAGCCCCGCTCAGGTTCATGAAGGTCATGGGCTTGAGCAGCCAGATCTCGTGCGCGCCGATCCTCATCCGCCCGAGCTCGCCCTGATGGCGCGGCTCGGCGCGCAGGC
>JAKADE010000505.1 GCA_021820785.1 Pseudomonadota bacterium | reverse complement strand
CGCACCTCGGTGGGAAAGATCTCCGCGATGTACACCCAGATGACCGCGCCCTGGGAAAACGCGAACGACGCGATGAACAGCACGAGCATCCACAGCAGCCATTGCTGGTGTGCACCGGAGAGCTCGATGTAGGCCGTGGCCGCGAGCGAGACGATCAGTCCGAGCGAACCGACCTTGAGCAGCGTGCGCCGCCCGAACCGATCGATCACCGCCAGAGCGAGCAGGGTAAAGGCGAAGTTGGTCGCCCCGATGAGCACCGCCTGTGCGGCGGCCGACACGCGCCCGAAGCCGGCGGCGGCGAAGATGTCGTTGAGGTAATAGAGAATGGCGTTGATGCCCGAGAGCTGATTGAAGGCGGCGATGCCCATCGCGAGCAGCATCGGTCGCGCGTGCCGCCGCCACGAGAGCCGCACCAGGGTGCCTGATGCCGAACGATCGGCGCGCGCGTAACGCCCTAGCTCGGCAGCGACATCCGGGACGCCGATGCGGCTCAGCACGTCCACCGCTTCAACGGCGCGTCCACGGACCGCGAGCCAGCGCGGACTGTTGGGAATGGAGAACAGCTGCACGCCGAGCAAGGTCGCCGGGAACACCGCCACGAGGAACTTCCAGCGCCAGGCGTCGGGCCCGGCGAGGTGCACTCCGATCAGATAGTTGCTGAGGTAGGCGACCAGGATGCCAAAGACGATGTTGAGCTGGAACACGCCCACCAGCGCCCCGCGCCGCTCGGCCGGCGCGATCTCGGCCAGGTACGTCGGTGCGAGCACAGTCGAGGCGCCGATCGCCAGTCCGCCGAGCACCCGCGCGGCAATGAACAGCGGCAGAGTCGGTGCGGCGAAGCTGCCGAGCGCCGACAACAGGTACATCGCGGCAATGACGCGCAGGCAGTTGCGCGCCCCGAATCGGTCGCCGGGGTACCCGGCGAGCAGCGCCCCGACGAGCGTCCCCCACAAAGCACTCGAGACGGTCCAACCCAGACCCGCAGGGTTCAACGCGAACGTCACCGCGAGCCCGTGGGTCGCACCGGCTATGACCGCCGTATCGAATCCGAACAACAGACCGGTGAGTCCGCCGACGAAGATGCCCTTGGCGAGAACCGCGTTCATCGAGCCTCCTGTCTTGTTGAATCTCACTCGGAGCGGCCGGGCCGCACCGGCGTCTCGGTCAGCATGATCACCGAGGTCGGCGCCACGTCAAAGCGGACCGCACGCGTCGCCACGGGTAGATCCCGATGGCGCCACAGGTCGCGCAGCCGCAGCGGCAGGTACTCCGGCAGGCCGAGTTCGGCCCAGGTGAGGCGGATGCTGAGCGGCTCAGCGCCGCGGTTCAGCAGCACCACCGCTTCGCGACCGCCGGTAAGCGGACGGACCCAGATCTCGGCAGCTCCGTGGCGGTACACCGGCCGGCCCTCGATGCCGAGCCGGTCCTGGTCGACGGCGATCACTTCGCGGTTGGTGAGGATCGCTCGAGTCGGCGCATCCATGTGCGCCAGATCATTGCCGGCGATGAGCGGCGCGGCGAGCATGGCCCAGAGGCTGAACTGGGCCTGGTATTGGGCCTCGCTCATGCCGCCGTTGCCGATCTCGAGCATGTCCGGATCGTTCCAGTGCCCGGGTCCCGCATAGGGCGCGAGCCCGACCTGCCGGTCGAGGATATTCAGCATCCCCAGTGCGAAGCCGTGGTGGCCCCGCCAGGCATCCCAGATGTCCGGCGTCGTGCGCCAGAGATTGCCGCCGGCCGCGGCTCCCCAGCGCCAGGGCTTGCGCACCCCCCAGTCGCACAGGCTGAACACGACCGGCCGGCCGGCGGCGCGTAGCGCATCGGCCATGGTCGCGTAGGCGGTGCGGGGACGCTCTCCACCGGTGTTGCACCAGTCGTACTTCAGGTAATCAACGCCCCAGCGCGCATAGGTGAGCGCATCCTGATACTCATGGCCGCGGCCCCCGGGTCGGCCCTGGCACGTCTCGGCACCCGCGTCCGAATAGATCCCGAACTTCAGTCCCAGCGAGTGGACGTAATCGGCGACTGCCTTCATGCCCTTCGGGAAGCGCTTCGGGTCGGGATGAATGTTGCCATGGGGACCCCGTGTCCCCTGCCAGCAGTCATCAATGATGACGTAGCGGTAACCGGCGGCCTTCATGCCGGAGCTCACCATGGCGCGCGCCTCGCGCTCGATGAGCGCCGCGTTAACATGGCAGCCGAAGTGGTTCCAGCTATTCCAGCCCATCGGCGGGGTGAGTGCGAGCCCGTTCGCCGGCCGCGCATAGAAGTGCATCGGCTCACTCGCCTGCCCCATCGGCACCCCGAGCACCCCAACGGCCAGCACCATAGCGGCCAGCGACAATGACTTATGCATCGATCCCCCCTTCATGACCCGTCAGGAATTGCGGCAATGCCGCGCAATGTAGTCTTGATGGGTCGGCATGCCGAGCGCGGCCGCATTCAAGGTTCGGCGCAACTGCTCGAGGTACGGCACGGCATCGAAGTTGCGGTACTCGAGCAGAGGGTCCTGGCGCTCAGGCCAGTTCATCTGGCCGATGTGCACCGCGAGCCAACTGGTCGGCCCGAAGATGTCCATCTCGCCCGGCAGGATCCGCCCGAAGCGGCGGAAGTGCTCGATCTTGTACTGAAGCGTTTCCGGCACCGCCATCTGCGCGCAATAGCGCCACAGTTCCCCGTCGGTGCGGCTGTTCAGATGGTAGTGCAGGATGATGAAATCCCGGATGCGCTCGAGCTCCGCGTTCGCCACGCGGTTGTACTCGCGGATCACGAGCGGATCGAAGTCCCGGTCGGGGAAGTAGGCGATGAGTTTGGAGATTCCCGCCTGAATCAGATGCAGCGCGGTGGACTCCAGCGGCTCGAGGAAGCCGCTCGAGAGGCCGATGGCGATGACATTCTTGTTCCAGTGCACCCGGCGTCGCCCAGGGGTGAAGCGGATCAGCCTCGGCTCTGCGAGCGGCGCACCGTCGAGATGGCTGAGCAGAACCTCGGCTGCCTGCGCATCGCTCATCCACTGCGAGGCGAACACATGCCCGTTGCCCGTGCGATGCTGCAGCGGAATGCGCCACTGCCAGCCGGCAGTGTGGGCCTGCGAGCGTGTGTAGGGCGGGAGGTCGGTCCGCGCGCTCGGCACCGCGAGCGCACGATCGCACGGCAGCCAGTGCGACCAGTCCTCGAAGCCGCTCGCGAGCGCCCCCTCGATCAGCAGCGCGCGCATCCCGGAGCAGTCGATGAACAGTTCCCCGCGCACCTCACTGCCGTTCTC
>JAKADE010000023.1 GCA_021820785.1 Pseudomonadota bacterium | reverse complement strand
TCTGTCCGGCCACGGCAGCCTGATACATCAGGCCGCCCTTGGTGATCGTGAACACCGCCACGCCGTGCTGGTAGTGGCCGGTCGCGACGGCATGAGTCTCCGTCCCGCTGGCGCCCGCCTCCGTTCCGGTGGTGCTCGCACTGACTCCCGCCGAGGCGGTGAGGGCGACGGCATTGACGTCGGCGCTCAACGCGAACTTTCCAGACTCGAAGCGCTTCAACGCGGCCGGATCGCGGAAGAACACCATTTCGCTGTAGACCTGACCACCAAGTTGGAATCCGACGCTGACCTGGGTCACGGACGTCTCGCCCACATAGCGACCCTGCTGGTAGACCCGCCCGTCGCCGTGCGCAGCCCCCACGATGAAACCGCCCTTGCCGACGGTGGGGAAGACGGCATATCCGTAGCTGGACTTGAAGAACTGTGCGGTCTGACCCGCGTGCCGGAACAGTGCGATGGTGTCGGTGTACCGGTCGGCCAGTGCCGCCGGTGCCGCGAATGCAAGCGCGAGGCACATGACCGTCCGCCAGCTCGATGTCTTCATGGCACGATCCTCCAGGCTCGGAACAGGAGTGGCGCGCCCGGAGGGATTCGAACCCCCGACCACCTGGTTCGAAGCCAGGTACTCTATCCAACTGAGCTACGGGCGCCCGTGCGAAGCTGCATTCTATCAGGCCCGCGGGATGCGCCGAAGCGGCGCAAGCCGCGGCCGCACATTCGAACAGCTGGGGGATCACGACACGCGATCTGCCACCGCCAACGCGCCGAGCGCTCCACGAGGCGATTCGCATCCGCAGAAGACGGGCGGCGCACGCTTGAAGGCACCGCGATGCATCGCCGCACGCCTTATGCGGGCCCGGCGTGCCGAGCGAAGCGGCTTGCGCTCAGTCGGCTCCGGCGTGGCACGACGATGCCGCCGCGGCGCTTGGCTCGCACCCGGTCAGTGACCCTCGTCACCGCCGGCGCCACGAGTGGCGCCCCGGAGCACCGCGCAAAATCCATGCCCGCAGCACCCCGGCGGCCCCGGCCGGGCCGCCGGCCGGGAAGATGACCCGCGCGCTCGGCGGACCGCCCCCCGAGGACCCTGCAGCGGGTTTCAGGTGCCGACCGCAAGTGGCCCCGCCGACGCGCCGGATTGATAAGATAGGGCCTCTGCCACCCTGAGGGTCTCTAATGAAATCACTGCTCGCCGCGGCGGCTCTCGCAGCGCTCACCCTGGCTCCGGCGTATGCCGACTGCACGTACCCGAAGCCGCCTGCGAACCTGCCCGACGGCAACGTCGCGACGCTCGCCCAGATGCTTGCCGCACAGAAGACGGTGCAGGCGTACAACGCGACGATGAACAGCTATCTCGTCTGCATCAAGAAGCAGAGTGATGCGACCATCGCGAAGCAGTCCCTGAAGCTGACGAAGAAGCAGATCAAGTCGCTCGAAGTCATGGAGATCCAGCGCAACAACGCAGCCGTGGATCAACTCCAGAAGGTTGCCAACCGCTTCAATGCGCAGGTGCGGATCTACCAGAAGAAACACGCCAAGAAGAGCAACTAGCTCGCTGCAGAGCGCGACGGACCATGCTCAGCCCCGGGCAAGCGGATGAACTGATCGGCCGGAACCTGACGTGCCTGCCGACAGTGTCGCTGCCCTTGCTGCAGTGTGCCGGGGCGGTGCTGCGCGAGGACATCTGCGCCGAGCGGGATCAGCCGCCCTTCGACCGGGTGGCCATGGACGGCATCGCGCTGCAGAGCGCCGCGGTCGCGGCCGGGCAGCGCCGCTTCAGGATCCAGGCGACGCAGGCCGCCGGGGAGCCCGCCCTGACGCTCGCCTCGGTGCAACACTGCATCGAAGTCATGACCGGCACGCCGTTGCCGGTGGGGTGCGATTGTGTCGTACCCGTCGAGCAGATCGCGGTGGCGGACGGGACCGCGAGCCTGGCGGACGGTCTCACGGTCGCCCCGGGGCAGCACCTGCACCACCGCGGCACGGATGCTCGCCAGGGCGAGCGGCTGCTGAGCGCCGGGATGCGTCTCGGTCCCCCGCAGATCGCGGTCGCGGCCGCGGCCGGCAAGGCCCGGGTCCAGGTCGCGAGCCAGCCGATGGTCGCGGTGCTCTCCACCGGCAACGAGCTCATCGAGCCGGGTGAACCGATTCTCGAGCACCAGGTGCGCCGCTCGAACGCGTACGCCATTGCTGCTGCGCTCGAACTGCACGGCTACTCCCGGATCGCGACCGAGCACCTGCGCGATGATGCGGCCGAGCTCGAGGCCCGGCTGAAATTTCACCTCGAGACCCACGACGTGCTGGTGCTGAGCGGCGGGGTCTCGATGGGCAAACTCGACCTGGTGCCGCAGGCGCTGGAATCGCTCGGCGTGCGCTGCATTTTTCACAAGGTGGCGCAGCGGCCCGGCAAGCCGCTGTGGTTCGGTATGGCGCCTTCGGGCGCCGCCGTGCTCGCCCTGCCGGGCAATCCGGTCTCGACTGCCGTGTGCGTCTCGCGCTACGTCCTGCCGGCACTGGCGGCGGCGCAGGGGCTGCGCGCCGGTCCGCCGGAACCGATCGCGCTCGCCGAGCCCTTCACCGTACCGGTGCCGCTCACGTTCTTCCTGCCCGTGCAGCGGGTGACCGACGCGCACGGCTGCTGCCGGGCGCGGCCGAAGCCGACCCACGGCTCGGGCGATTTCACCGCCCTCGCGGCCACTGACGGGTTCGTGGAACTGCCGCCCGGCCCGAACACCTATCCCGCCGGATTCGTCGCGCCGCTGTACCGGTGGTAGCCCTCTGGAGGATGGCGCTCGACGGCCGCCAGTGGTAAACGAGAGCGATGACTGTCCGTGATGCTCTGAGTGCGCGCGCGCCGGCCGGACTGCGCGACCGGCGAGGCAGGATGCTGCACGATCTGCGCATTTCGGTGATGGACCGCTGCAACTTCCGCTGCCCGTACTGCATGCCGCGGGAGACCTTCCACGAGACCTACCGGTTTCTGGCCTCGCGCGAGCGATTGTCCTTCGAGGAAATCGTGCGCCTGGCACGGCTGCTGGTGCACCTCGGGGTGCGCAAGCTGCGCCTGACGGGCGGGGAGCCGCTGCTGCGGCCGAACCTCACCGACCTGATCGGCGATCTGACCGGCATTCCGGGTATCGAGGATGTCGCACTGACGACCAACGGCACGCTGCTCGCGAAGTACGCGTGCGAACTGCGCGCCGCCGGACTGAAGCGCGTCACGGTGAGCCTCGACAGCCTGGACCCCGAGGTGTTCCTGCGCATGAGCGGCGGCTTCGGCGGACTGGAGGAGACGCTGAATGGCATCGAGCAGGCGCGCCGGGCGGGACTCGGGCCCATCAAGATCAATGCGGTGGTGCAACGCGGCGTGAACGATCACACCGTGCTCGAACTGCTCGAGCGCTTCCGCGGCACCGGCGTCATCGTGCGGTTCATCGAGTACATGGACGTCGGCAACCGTAACCACTGGCAGCGCGACGCCGTGGTCCCTTCACGCGAACTGCTCGCACGCATCGGCGCACGCTGGCCGCTCGAGCCGCGCCAGCCGGCGTACCGGGGCGAAGTTGCCGAGCGCTACGTGTTCACCGACGGCGGCGGCGAGATCGGATTCATCTCCTCGGTCACCCAGCCGTTCTGCGGGGATTGCACGCGCGCGCGACTGTCCTCCGACGGAGTGCTCTATACCTGCCTGTTCGCAACGCAAGGCACCCCGCTGCGCGACCGGCTGCGCAGCGGGGCCTCGGACGACGAGCTGCTCGATGCGCTGCGTGGCGTCTGGCGCGAGCGCACCGACAACTACAGCGAGCAGCGCCAGGGGCCGCTCGCGGACGAGAACGCGCACAAGGTCGAAATGTTCTACATTGGTGGCTGATGACGGCGAAGAGACTCTCTCATCTGGATGCGCGCAACCGCCCGACGATGGTCGATGTGGGCGCCAAGGACGTCACGCTGCGCGAGGCGACGGCCGAGGCGCTCCTGCAGCTGCCCGCTCCGGTAGCGCGCGAGCTGCGCCGCAGCGGCCACCGCACCCGCAAGGGCCCGGTGTTCGACACGGCGATCATCGCCGGGGTCATGGCCGCGAAACGCACCCATGAACTGATTCCGTTCTGCCATCCCCTCGGGCTCGAGCACTGCTCGGTGGACATCGTGCAGCAGCCCCGCGGGCAGATCCGCATTCGCTGCCGCGTCGCCGTCCACCACCGCACGGGCGTCGAGATGGAGGCGCTGACCGGCGCGACGATCGCCGCGCTGACGGTGTACGACATGTGCAAGGCGCTCTCGCACGACATTCAGATCACCGGCGCGCGTCTACTCGCGAAATCCGGCGGCAAGCGCCCCTTCCGCCGCGCAGGAGCCGCCCGGTGAGCGCCGCGCCGCTCTACGGTCTGGTGCTCTCCGGCGGACGCAGCCGGCGCATGCAGCGCGACAAGGCTGCGCTCGCCTATCAGGGCGTGAGCCAGCTCGAGCGGACCATGGCGCTGCTCGAGGGCCGGGTCGAGCGCGCCTTCGTCTCGGTGCGCGCCGAGCAGCGCGACGATCCGCTGCGCGCCCGCTACCCGCTGATCGCCGATCAGCGCGCCGATCTCGGTCCAGCCGGCGGCATCCTCGCCGCCCAGGCGAGCGCGCCCGAGGCCGCCTGGCTGGTGCTCGCCTGCGACCTGCCGTTTCTCGATGCGCGCACCCTCGATCACCTGATCGGTGCGCGCAACCCGGCACGCTGCGCCACCGCCTACCGCTCGAGTCGCGACGGGCTGCCCGAACCGCTGTGCGCGATCTACGAGCCGGCGAGCCACGCCGCACTCGCCGCGGCCGTGGCTGCGGGGCGCAACTGTCCGCGCAAGTTCCTGGTCTCGGCCGACACGGCGCTGCTCGAACCGCCATCGCCGGGAGCGCTGGAGAACATCAACACCCCGGAGCAGTTCGCGCAGGCGAGCGCTGCGCTCGGCGCACCCGAGCGCCAGGTCACCGTGCAGTACTATGCGCTGCTGCGTGAACAGGCCGGCCGCGCGCACGAATCACTGCGCACGGCGGCGGCCACGGCCAGCGAGCTGTACGATGAACTGCGCCGGCGCCACCCGTTCACCCTGCCCCGGGAGTTGCTGCGCGTGGCGGTGAATGCAGAGTTCGCCGAGTGGAGTGCACCGCTCGCTGATGGCGATACCGTCGTGTTCATCCCGCCGGTGGCGGGCGGCTGACGGTCCGAGCCGGACACCCGGGCAGCACGCGGATATCCCCATGAGCCTGTTCCAGTTCAGCACCGAGCCGTTGGATCCCGCCGCGCTGCGCGGCGTGCTGGAGTCGCCTGCCGCTGGCGGCTATGCCAGCTTCGAAGGCTGGGTCCGCAATCACAACGAAGGCCGCGAGGTGCGCCGGCTGGAATACGAGGCGTTCGAAGCGCTTGCCGTGAAGGAAGGCCAGCGCATCGTCGCCGAGGCACTGCAGCGCTTCGGCGTCGAGCGTGCCGCCTGCGTGCACCGCGTCGGTGCACTCGAGATCGGCGAGCTCGCCGTGTGGGTCGGAGTCTCGGCGCGGCATCGCCACGAGGCATTTCTCGCCTGCCGTTACATCATCGATGCGGTCAAGCATCGCGTCCCGATCTGGAAGAAGGAACATTACCTCGACGGCGACTCCGGATGGGTCAACTGCGAGCGCTGTGCCGCGCCGGCCGTGGACGCCGGCGAGGCGGCCCTCCGCGGCCCCACGCGTCACCATGGACACGCAGACGCCTGCGCGCACCCGCAGGTGCAACCCGACTATTCACGGCAAATGGTGCTGCCCGAGGTCGGGGCGGCGGGTCAGGCGCGGCTCGCCCGCTCGGCCGTCCTGGTGGTCGGATGCGGCGGCCTCGGGGTGCCGGCGATGAGCTACCTGGCGGCGGCCGGCGTCGGCCGCCTCGGGCTGGTGGATGCCGATCTGCTGGAGACCTCGAACCTGCATCGCCAGCCGCTCTACGCGCTGGCCGACGTCGGCCGGCCGAAGGTCGAACTTGCCGCCGAGCGGCTGCGCGCGCTGAACCCGGCGCTCGATGTGCGGATCCACCGAACCCGTCTGGACGCGCAAAACGTCGCGGCCCTGATCGACGGCTACGACGTGATTCTCGACTGCACCGACACGATCGCCAGCAAACTCACGCTGAATGACGCTTGTGTGCACAGCGGCCAGGCCGCGATCTTCGCCAGCGTGTACCAGTACGAGGGTCAGCTGCAGACGCTGCGGCCCGGCGAAGGCCCCTGCCTGCGCTGCGTCTGGCCGGAAACGGTCCGCGACGGTCTGGTCGGCGTGTGCGCCGAAGCCGGTGTGCTCGGGCCGGTGCCCGGCATACTCGGCACCCTGCAGGCGCTCGAGGCATTGAAGCTGCTGCTCGGGCTGCCCGGTCAGCTCACCGACGCGGTGCTGATGGTGGACCTCACCACCCTCGCCGTCACCCGGGTGCGCGCGCGGCGCGGCGCGGACTGCCCGCAGCACGCGCTGCGCGCAACGACGCCCAGTCCGGAAGCTGCGGACATCGAGCTCGTCTTCGATTCGCTGCATGCGGCACACGCCGCCGGCTTCGCCCTCATCGACATCCGCGAGCCGGCCGAGCGGGCGCGCACGCCCCTGGTGCACCCGGACGTCGGTGCGGTGCCGCTCGCAGAACTGCTCTACGGCGGGCACGCACTTCCCCCGCATCGCTGCCTGCTGGTGTGTGCCGCCGGGGTGCGCAGTCTGGCCGCCGCGCGCGAACTGCGTGCGCGCGGACATGCCGGGGTCTATTCGCTGCGCGGCGGACTCGCCGCACTCGAGCGCGCGGCTACGGCCTGATCTGGCCGGCGCCGCGCACGACGTACTTGTAGCTGGTGAGCTGCTCGAGGCCGACCGGCCCGCGTGCGTGAAACCGGTCGGTGGAGATGCCGATCTCCGCCCCCATGCCGAACTCGCCGCCGTCGGCGAACTGCGTCGAGGCGTTGTGCAGCACGATGGCGCTGTCGACGCGCTGCAGGAAACGCTCGGCGGTGGCTTCGTTCTCCGTGACGATCGACTCGGTGTGCGCCGACCCATATCGGGCGATGTGCTCGATCGCACCGTCGACCCCATCGACGACCCGCGCGGCGATGATGGCGTCAAGATACTCGGTGTACCAATCGTCCTCGCTGGCCGGCCGCACGCGCGGGTCGGCGCTCTGGATCGTCGCGTCCCCGCGCACCTCGCACCCGGCGTCGAGCAGCGTACGCACCACCGGCACCATGTGCGTGGCCACGCAGGCCTGGTCGATCAGCAGAGTCTCGGCTGCACCGCAGATCCCGGTGCGGCGCATCTTCGCGTTGAGGGCGATCGTCTCGGCCATGCGCACGTCCGCGTCGCGATCGACATACACGTGGCAATTGCCGTCGAGATGTCCAATCACCGGGACGCGCGCTTCCTTCTGCACACGCTCGACGAGACTGCGCCCGCCGCGCGGCACGATCACATCGAGGTACTCGGTCATGCCGGCGAGCAGGTAGCCGACCGCCGCGCGGTCCTGCGTGGGCACCAGCTGAATGCACTCGGCGGGCAGGCCGGCGGCCCGCAAGCCCTCGGTGAGACACTCGTGCACGGCCGCATTGGAGCGCTGGCTCTCCGACCCGCCGCGCAGGATCACCGCATTGCCGGCCTTCAGGCAAAGTGCGCCGGCATCCGCAGTGACGTTCGGCCGGCTCTCGTAGATGATTCCGATCACGCCGAGCGGCACGCGCACGCGCTGGATCCTCAGGCCGTTCGGCCGCTGCCATTCGGCGGCGACCGTGCCCACGGGATCGGGCAGCGCCGCGATCGCCGCGACCCCGTCCGCCATCGCTTCGATCCGCCCCTCATCGAGCGCGAGCCGATCGAGGAGCGCCGCGCCGAGGCCCGCAGCCCGCGCAGCCGCCAGGTCGTGCGCATTGGCCTCGAGAATGCGCGCGCGGTGCGCACGGATTGCCGCCGCGGCGCAGGTGAGCGCTTCGTTCTTCACTGCGGTGGTGGCCCGCGCGAGCACCGCGGCCGCACTGAGCGCGCCGCGGCCGAGGTGCTCCATCAGCTCGCCCACGGCGCTGTCGTTATGCGGGTTCATGGGCGAAGGAAGGCAGCAGCACCAGATCGTCGCGATGGATCAGCTCGTCGCGGCCGCGGAATCCGAGGATCGCCGGGATCTGCCCCGAATGCCGGCCGATGATCTTCAGCGCATCCGCATCCGAATACGCGATGATGCCCCGGGCCACTTCCGTGCCCTCGGGCGTCAGCACGCTCACGGTGTCGCCGCGCTCGAAACGGCCGCGTGCGGACGTGACGCCGGCCGGCAACAGACTGCTGCCGGCGAGCAGCGCGCGCAGGGCGCCCGGATCGACCGTCACGGCGCCCGCCGGACGCAGCGTTCCGGCGATCCACTGTTTGCGGGCGGCCGCCGGGCTCGCCGCGGGCAGGAACCAGGTGCAGCGCTCGCCCTCCTCCAGCCGTCGCACCGGATGCAGCGGCCGGCCCGCCGCCACGCACATGTGACAGCCGGCGGCGACCGCGATACGCGCCGCCATCAGCTTCGTGGCCATGCCGCCGGTGCCGAACTCCGACGCCGAACCCCCGCCCATGGCCTCGATCTCGGGCGTCAGGTGTGGCACCTCGTGGATGAAGCGCGCGTCGGGATCGCGATGCGGATCGGCGCTGTAGAGGCCATCGACGTCCGAGAGCAGCACCAGACAGTCGGCCGCCGTCATTTGCGCCACGCGCGCGGCCAGACGATCATTGTCGCCGTAGCGGATCTCCGCCGTGGCCACCGTGTCGTTTTCGTTGATGACCGGCAGGGCGCCGAGCGACAGCAGGGTCTCGAGCGTGGCGCGCGCATTGAGGTACCGCCGGCGCCGTTCACTGTCCTCGAGCGTGAGCAGAACCTGGGCGACCGTCACCTGGCGGCGCTCGAGCATCTCCCGGTAGGCATGCGCCAGACGGATCTGTCCCACGGCTGCAGCGGCCTGGCTTTCCTCCAGGCGCAGCGGCCCCTTGGCGAGCGACAGTTCGCGGCGGCCGAGCGCGACGGCCCCGGAGGACACCAGGATGACCTGCTGCCCGCGATCGCGCAGACGCAGCAGATCATCGACCAGCGTCTCGAGCCAGGCCTGGTTGATCCGCCCGGTCTGTGCTTCGACCAGCAACGCCGAACCGACCTTGACCACGACGCGGCGCGCTGTCGCCAGAGGGGAGCGGGTTGCGGTTTTAACGGACATGAGAAAACTATACGTGGCGCGCATGCTCCGCGCGAGTACAAACCGAGGCCGCGTTGCTCCCGGCCAGCGCAACCCCTAAACTTGCGCGGCCGCCAAGTCAGAGGATCCCATCGGTGAGCAGAGATTACGAACCGGTCCCCGGAAAATGGTACGAGGACCTTGAAGAAGAGGAATCATTCCGCGTGCTCAAAGTGGACGAGGACGCCGAGCTGATCGAGATCGAGCATCTCGACGGAGAGATTGAGGAGATCGATCTGGAGACCTGGCACGAGATGGATCTCGAACCGACCGAGGAGCCCGAGGGCTGGGCCGAGTCCGACGAGGAGGAAGAGGACGAAGACGAGGACGATGAAGACTGGGACGAGGACGAAGACGAGGACGACGAAGACGAGGATGACGAGGACGATTGGGACGAAGACGAAGAAGACGAGCGCGACGAATATTGAGTCGCTCCGTCGTGTCGTCGGGTCGTCCTCACGTCGCCCGTGCAGCGGTGCCGCGGTGAACGGCGCAACTGAACGGGCTGGCTGGGACCGCGCCGCGGGACGACCGCGCGCATGAGCCACGACGCCACCGCGAGCTGGCGCCACGAGAAGGAATCGGCCTGGCTGTACCGGCGGGTCGCGGCGGCGGAACCCGATACCCGCCATCGCCAGCTGTTCGAACAGCTGGCCAGCGCCGCCGAGGAACAGGCGGGCCATTGGGAAGAGGCGCTGCGGCGCGAGCGCGCCGCTGCGCCGGATTTCCGGCCCTCGACCCGCGCGCGGATCGTTGCGGCCCTGGTCGACTGGCTCGGGCCGCGCGCTCTGCGCTCGGTGCTGGCGGCGATGAAGTTGCGCGGACTGTCGGTCTACAGCGGTCCGGCCATCGCCGGCCACGACATGCCCACCACGCTCTCGGAGGTCGGCGCCCGCCATCGCGGCGGTCTCGGCGGCAACCTGCGCGCGACGGTGTTCGGCATCAACGACGGGCTGCTCGCCAATGCCAGTCTGGTGATGGGCATCGCCGGCGCCGGCAGCAGCCCGCGCCTGGTGCTGATCACTGGCCTCGCCGGACTGCTCTCCGGGGCACTGTCGATGGCGGCCGGGGAGTACGTCTCGGTGCGCTCACAGCGCGAGATGTACGAGTATCAGATCGCACTCGAGCGCGCTGAGATCGCCGAATACCCCGAAGAAGAGGCCGAGGAGCTGGCCTTGATCTACGCGGCGCGGGGCATGCCGCTCGCGCAGGCCCGGGACGTCAGCCAGACGCTTCTGGCGCGCCCGGAGCATGCGCTGGACGTGCTGGCGCGCGAGGAGCTCGGCCTCTCTCCGGAGCTGCTCGGCTCGCCGTGGGGTGCCGCCGCGGCGTCATTTCTCGCCTTCGCCTGCGGCGCCACCGTGCCGCTGCTGCCCTTCCTGGCCGGCAGTGCCGGGGTGCGCGCGATCGTGATCACCGCCGGCCTGACCGGCGCAACGCTGTTCGCCGTCGGTCTGGCGATCAGCCTGTTCACCGGCCGCCACGCGCTGCGCGGCGCGCTGCGCATGGTGCTCATTGGCGGAGCGGCCGGGCTCACGACCTTCCTGCTCGGCCGTGCGCTCGGCGCGGCACTGCACTGAGCGTGCCCGTGATTCCGATCCCGCATCGGGCCGGTTCACGGCGATGAGCACACCGAATGCCGAGACGCTCGAGCAGCTCGCGCGCATCGTCGGACCGCGCCGGCTGCTCACGGCGGCGAACGAGCTCGAACCGTTTCTCACCGACCACCGCGCGCTCTACCACGGCCGCGCGCTCGCCGTCGCGCAACCCGAGACGGCCGAACAGGTCGCGCAGCTGCTTGCGGCGTGCAACCGGGCGCGCATCGGAGTCGTGCCGCAGGGCGGCAACACCGGCTACTGCGGCGGCGCGACGCCCGATGAAAGCGGCGCGCAGCTGGTGGTGAGTCTGGCGCGACTGAAACGCATCCGCGCGATCGATGCGCTCAATTATTCGCTGGTCGCCGAAGCCGGCTGCGTGCTCGCCGACGTGCAACGCGCCGCCGAAGACGCCCAACGCTACTTCCCGCTCAGTCTCGGCTCCGAAGGCAGCTGTCAGATCGGCGGCAACCTCTCGACCAACGCCGGCGGCGTGCACGTACTGCGCTACGGCATGATGCGCGAGCTGGTCCTGGGGCTGGAAGTTGCCCTGCCCGATGGCCGGCTGCTCTCCTCGCTCACCCGCCTGCGCAAGGACAACACCGGCTACGACATCAAGTCGCTGTTCCTCGGCGCCGAAGGGACGCTTGGCATCATCACCGCTGCGAGCCTGAAGCTGTTCCCGCGCATTCGCGCCACGGCAACGGCATTCGCAGCGGTGCGCGATCCGCGCGCCGCCGTCGAACTGCTCGCGCGGCTGCGCGAGGCAAGTGGCGATCGGGTGAGTTCCTTCGAGCTGATCCCGCGCCTCGCCGTGGAGCTCACCGTCCGGCACATTCAGGGCGTGCGCGATCCACTGCAAGGCGCACATTCGTGGTACGTGCTGTGCGAACTGAGTTCGTCGCGCGCGCATGATTCGCTCGAGACGATGTTGAGCGAATGTCTTGAACGGGCACTCGATGACGGTCTGCTCGCCGATGCGGTCCTGGCCCGCAACGAGCGGGAACGGACCGCCCTGTGGAAACTGCGCGAAACCATCCCCGAGGCCCAGCGGCGCGACGGCGCGAGCCTCAAACATGACATCTCCGTTCCGGTCGCTGCGATCGCGGAGTTCATCGAGCGCGCCGGCGCATGGGTGCGCGAGCACGTGCCGGACGGGCGGCTCATCGCGTATGGTCACGCCGGCGATGGCAATCTGCACTTCAATATCAACCAGGCCCCCGATGCCGACCGCGACGCGTTTCTCGCCCGCGGCGATGCGGTCAAGCGCGCCATCCACGACCTGGTGCGCGACTTCGACGGCAGTATCAGCGCCGAACATGGCATCGGCCGGCTGAAAGTCGGTGAACTGGAGCGTTATGCCCCAGCAGTGGAGTTGGACCTGATGCGCGCGGTGAAACTCGCCTTCGATCCCAATGGCATCATGAACCCGGGCAAGGTGCTGCGATGAACGCCGCACACGGCAGCGCACCCCGCCCCGGACTCGCCGCCCAGGTACTCGCGACGGCCGCGCTCGCCAGCTGGACAGTGCCGCTGTGGTGTTTCCGGCTGCGCTACGGCACCGCGTCCCTGACGCACCTCGTGCTACCCATTCTGCTCGGCCTAGGGGCGCTGAGCGCGATCCTGCACCTGGTACTGCACCGACATGCCGAGAGCTTCGGCCTGTTCTTCCCGGCCGCGAGCGGACAGCGTGGCAGCGCGCAGTCGATCCCACTCATCGCGGTGCTGCTGCTGGTGTTCAATCTCGGTGCCGCCGGCTTCATGCTGCACGAGGCACTCTCGCACACCACGCTCATGATGGTCATCCTGCTCGCGACGGTCTCGGCCATGAATCTCGCCGATGAGTGCTGGATCGCGCGGCGCCGCCGGCTGAACCTGCTCCCCTAGCGCCCCGGTGCGCCGCTTGACGCCCGCGCACGAATTGAGGAGACTGCCGGCCGCGTGCTGGTTCCCCGGCTGAGGTCGGGGAGGCAAGAGGGAACGCGGTGAGGCGACTGATGTGCCGAGACCGCGGCTACCCCCGTAACTGTGAGCGGCGAGTCCGCGTCCATGATGGCCACTGGGAATACTGGGAAGGCCGGACGCAGGATCAAGACCCGCGAGCCAGGAGACCTGCCAGCGCGGTCACCCAACCGGTGGGCGGGGCGTACCACACGGAGCGGTCATTCGCAGCGGTGACAGGAACCGATGCGCATGCCGTGGCGGAAACTTCCACGCATTGCGGCGCACGAGACGGACGGCGGGCACGGACCCGGCGTAGGTCGCGGCGCGCAGACGCGCATTCGCATCGGCCGTTGTTGCCGCGCCCCCTCAGGGGCGCTCGTCCGGAGCGTCATGATGCGTCTGATCCTCACTGCCACCCGCTGCGCGCTGCAGCGCCGCGCTGCCACCCTGCCCCTGATGTGTATCGCCGCCGCCGCGGCACAAGTTGCCGCGGCCGGCCCGGCCACCTCCGTCCCGCCCGTGGTGATTTCCGCGGCGACGTTCGCCCAACCGCTCTCCCAGGCGCTGCCGAGCGTCAGCGTCATCACTCGCGCACAGATCGAGCAGAGCGGCATCCATAACGTCACAACGCTGCTCGAACGCGTGGGCGGTGTTCAGGTGACCGCCAACGGCGGCCCCGGACAGCCCGCCACGACCTACTTGCAGGGTTTCGGCGGCACCGATGCCGGCGTGCTGGTGCTGTTGAACGGCGTGCCGATCACGCCCCAGGACGCCTCAGGTGGCGGCGATTACCTCGAAAATCTCACCACGGATCAGATCGAGCGGATCGAGGTCATCCGCGGCAACGTATCGGCAATCTACGGTTCCGGTGCCATCGGCGGGGTCATCCTGATCACCACCCGCAGCGGGGGACGGCGGCCCCGCGCCTCGCTCGCCGTGAGCGGCGGCAGCCGCAACACGGCGACGGCCTCGGCCAATGCGAGCGGTGAGATCGGGCACACGCTCCTGCAGGCCGGCGTCAGCCGCTACACCACCGAGGGCATCCCGTCGATCAATCCCGCCGAGAGCACCTCGGTCACGGACAATGTGCCTGACGGATATCATAATCTGACCGCGAACGCCTCGATTGTTCAACACCTTGGCGCGCACGAGCGTCTCGGTGTACGGGGGTTCGTCAGTGACGGCCGCTATACGTTCGACAACCATACGGCAGGCGGGCGCACGACTGAGGATCTCGTGCAGATCTTCAGCGATAACCGCATCGCGAACATCTGGACCTCGCACCTGAGCCTCTCGCGCCAACGCACGGACAACATCGACGTCGGCAGTTACCCCTCGGCGTACTACTCGAGCACCGTGGATTTCCTCTGGCGCAACGTTGTGCGGCTCTCACGCCATTGGACACTGACCGGCGGAGCTACACGCCAGCGCCAGTCCGTATCGAGCTCCGCGGTGAGCGGCATTCCATCGTCCGCGCGGTACGTCACGGCGGAGTTCGCCGGCGTGAACGGAAACGTCGATGGCAACGAACTGCAGCTGAATGTCCGGCACGACCAGGTCGACGGCTACCGCGGGACGCACAACACGGTGTTCGCCGCCTACGGCCGCGATCTCGGCGCGGGCTTCAAGGCAATCGCGAGCTATGCGACCGCGTTCAACGCCCCGTCGCTGGGGTACCTCTATTACAACAGCCCGTACTGGGCGGCAAACCCGCTCCTGCAGCCGGAGACGGCGCATACGGTCGAGGCCGCCTTGCAATGGTCACACGCCGCGACCGTCGCGAGAGTGACGCTGTTCCAGACCACGGGCAATGACCTGTGGGGCTACGGCACGACGCCCGATGGTTTGACTCAGTTCCAGAACATCGCCCGCACCCGCACCCGGGGCGTCGAGCTGAGCGACCGCGGCGCCTGGCACCGCCTGAGCTGGGAGGCCAATCTGACCCTGCAGCAGCCGCTGGCGCTCAGCGAGCCGGGTCAACCGACACTGCAGCGCCTGGCGCGCAGCCTCGCCAACGTCACTCTACAGTACGAGTTCGGCAGCCTGACGGCAGGACTGGCGATGCATTACGCCGGGCCGCGCCCGGACGTGACCTACTCGCCGAGCTTCACGACCATCCCGGTGACCCTGGGCAGCTACACGACCGTCGCGCTGACGCTGAGCGGTCCGATCGGCCGGCGCGTCCGCTGGAGCGTGCGCGCGCAGAACCTGTTCGACAAGCACTACGAAACGGCCTACAGCTACAATTCGCTGCCGTTCGGCCTGTTCGCCGGGCTCACGTGGCGGCCGTTCGGCCGATGAACGCCGGGCGCGAATTTCCGGCGTGCTGCGGGTGCGCATCCGACACGGTACAATGACCGCAGAGGTAGCCTATGAATCACCACCACCGCTCATCCGCATCCTGGGGCGTGCGCGCCGTATGGCTCGCGGCATTTCTGCTCACCACGCTGCTGTTCAGCATGGGGCTGACCTGTGCCGTTCCGCTGGTCGCATTCGGCGCCATCTGCGCGCTGCGCCAGAGCCGCGGCCAGGCGCTGCTGTTCACCGCCACGCTGTGGCTCGCCACGGAAGTGATCGGCTTCACGCTGCTGCGCTTCCCGATCGGCGTCGCGGCCTTCGGCTGGGGGGCGCTGGTCGGCGCGGCGCTGCTCGCGGCGACCGCCGCGGCGAGTGCTGTTGCGCGCCGTGTGCCGGGCATCGCGGGCATCATCGCGACCTACCTCAGTGCGTTCGGGCTCTATGAGGGTCTGCTGTGGGGCGTCAGCCGCGCAGTCGGCGGCGCCAGCGGCGCCTTCACCGCCGGCATCCTGACCCAGGTGTTCGTGCTGAATGGCGTGACGTTCGCCGCTCTGGTGCTGGTCGGCGCACTCACGGCCGGCCGCAGCGCCGGCGCGCCGGTTGCGGCCCACGCGCAGCGCCGCACGGCCTGAGCGGCGCTCGCAGTTGATCGAAGTTGCGGCCGCCCCGGGCGGCCGCAGCGATTGCGCTACGACTGTGGCGCGCGGCGCAGCCGCACCAGACCTTCCTGCGCCGTACTGGCGACCAGCCGACCGTCGCGCGCATACACCCCCGCCCGAGCGAACCCGCGCGCGCCGGAAGCGCTCGGACTCTCCACCGCGTAGAGCAGCCAGTCATCGACCCGCAGCGGCCGGTGGAACCACATGGCGTGATCGATGCTCGCCATCACCAGCGCGCCGCTGAACGAGGACTTGCCGTGCGGCAACGTCGCCGTATCGAGCAGGAAGTAATCCGACAGATACGCCAGCAGCCGCCGATGCAGTCCCTCGTCCTCGGGCAGCGTATCGACGGCGCGGAACCACACCTGGCGTGCCGGCGTGGCCACACCGGCCACGAGCGACTCCATCGGCTGCACCAGACGGAACTCGAACGGCCGCGGCCGCTCGAGAAAGCGGCGCACCGCCGGCGGCAGCCGCTCGAGCAGTTCCGGGGGCGGGCGGCTCGCATCCGGCAGC
>JAKADE010000504.1 GCA_021820785.1 Pseudomonadota bacterium | reverse complement strand
CAACGAGCCGAGGTGAGCGGCCCAGGCGCGCGCCGGATCGTGCTGATCGAGCAGTCCGACCATCAGGTAGTACACCGGCGGCTGCGAGCGTGACAGGTAGTACGTGCGCGTTCCGTTGGGAATGTGACCGTAGGTGCGGATCAAGTAGGAGAAGTCATCGACCATGTCGCGGGCATTGGCGATCCGCCCGTCCGGGATGAGCCCGAGCATGGTGAAGTAGGAGTCCCAGTAATAGAACTCGCGGAAGCGCCCACCCGGGATGATGTATGGCTTCGGCACGTACAGCAGTGAGGAGTACAGCGGCGGCACGACGGCTGGACGCGTCAGCAGCGGCCATAGGGCCGCGATGTGTGCTTGCAGCGTGGGGGTCTTCGGGACGCGGGTCCGATCCGGCGGCGGCAGCGTGAAGTTCTCCTTCACGAAGCGCAGCAGAGCAGAGCGCGTGCGCGGGTCGCGCTTGCGGAAGCGCTGCAGGATCACCGGCGGCGCGGCCTTGGGGACAGCATCGACGAAGGTCTTGCCGTCCGGAAACACGCGGGCCATCTGCACGCGTACGAACAGCGGACCGAACAGCTGCGCCGGCGTCGCGTAGAACGCTGGTGCGGCCGCGGCGGCAGCGCACGTCAGGGCCAGCAAAGCGCCCAGGAGCGCCGTGCGGCGCTTCCCTCGAGTGGGATGGCTCGAATACATGCTCATGAGTTGCGGTGTGTTGCGGTTAATCCATGCCCCGCGCGAGCCGACCCCGCCGGAGCGCTGCGCAGGGGTGTGCAGTTCAGTCCGACGAGGGGTGCCTGCGGCGGGCAATCGAAGCGCACGCTGACCTGCTCACCCTGTCCCCCCTCCTGCAGGGTCTGCTGCGGGGCCGCCGGACTGCGGCGCCTTCCGATCTTCTTACGGTCATGCGCAGTGGTTGTCACTGCCGGATGACATCGATACCATCATGATATCGATGTCATCCGGGCGTTGCAATACCATCCAACGGCCGCGGCGGGCGCTTGATTCATAAGGAAAGCATCCATGCGAGTTCGATTCTCACCTCGGGCCTGGCCCGTTGCCGCAGTGACGTTGGCCGTGTTCTTCAGCGCAGCAGTGGCTACGGCGGGGCCCCTCGCGTTTCACGTCCGGCAGGGGCGCTTCTTCAACGCCTTTCTGCGCCAGGGACCGGTGGCCGCCGATCTGGTGCTGCGCTCCGGTCCCGATCCGCGTCTCATCGTCGCGTTTCCGGCCGGGGACAGCGGCGTCGGCATCTGGTTCGATCGCGAGCCGCGCTGGGCGCGTTGGCGACTGCTCGGTCCGCTGCATGCGGTGCGCACGCACGATCGGCACGGTCGGCCGCTCTACGGAATCTCCGCGGTGCTCGAGCTCACCGGTGATCCGACGCTGCAAGTGCACCAGGCGGTTCTCTCGAGCATCCGCGTGCTGCGCGACTACGGCTCACTCGGTCGGCTGCCGCCCGGCATCGCAACGCCGGCGCACGTGAGCGCGCAGCGCATCGTCTGGGCCCGCGAACGGCTCGACGGTGGTGCCGCGTATCGCCTGACGGTTCAGGTGCTGCGCGGGCGGGTGGAGGGGACCGGGGTGCTCGCGGACCGCCGCGGCGTGATCCGCATGCGGATCACGGGTCTCACCGGAGAGCCGCCGCTGACGCCGCTCGCCGGCCGGCAGCTGCTGCGCCATCCGCACGCCGGTAGCGCCGCAGCGCGCGATACGCTGAGCTTCCTGGCGTACCGGCAGAAATTCCTCGCCGGGTCCTGGCGGTTCGATACGTACTTCGGCCGCGACACGCTGATGAGCGTACGGCTGCTGATGCCGGCGCTCACCGCCAACGCGATCGACGATGCGCTCGACTCCGTGCTCGAGCGGCTCTCGGCGCATGGCCAGGTCGCGCACGAGGAGGACATCGGCGAGGAGGCCGTGCTCGAGAATCTCAAGCGCGGGGTGCGTTCGGCCGCGCCGAGCTACACGTATCTGATGATCGACGAGAACTACATGCTCGCACCGGATGTCGCGGCGTGGCTGCTCAATCCGCGCGAGCGCGCCCGCGCCGCGTCCTTCCTGGCCGCACCGGTGGGTGGGCCCGAGGAGCGCCGAGGCACGCACGGCGCGGCGCTGGTGCGCAACCTGCAGTTCGTGCTCGCGAGCGCCGCGCCGTTCGCGCGCGATCCGGTCCGCGCGCACCTGATCGGTCTGAAGCCGGGCGTTCCGGTCGGTGACTGGCGCGACAGCAACACCGGTCTCGGCGGCGGTTACTACCCGTACGACGTCAATGCCGCCCTGGTGCCGGCCGCGTTGGATTCCATCGCGCGGCTGTACGCGAGCGGGCTGCTCAACCCGTATCTCACCGCCGCCGAGCGGCCCCAGTTCGCGCAGGCGGCCCGCATGGCACGGGTCTGGAGCGAGCGCGCCTCGCAGCTGTTCACGGTGACGGTGGCGCATGCGGCGGCGGTGCGGGACGTCAGGGAGTATGCGGCCACCGATGGCGTTCCTGCGCGTGCGGCCGTGGCGTCGCTCGGTCGCGGTCCGGTGTCCTTCCCGGCGCTCTCGCTGCAGCGCTCGGGCCAGCCGGTTCCGGTGATGCAGTCGGATGTCGGCTACGTCCTGCTGTTTGGAAAACCCGCACCCCGGACGCTCCAGAGACTGGTGGCGACCGTGATGCGGCCGTTCCCGGCAGGGTTGCTGACGGGCGCCGGTCTGGTCGTGGCCAATCCCGCGTTCGCGCCGCCCGCGCTCGCGGCCGAATTCACCCGCAACGCCTATCACGGCACGGTGGTCTGGTCCTGGCAGCAGGCGCTGCTCGCGGCCGGCCTCGCGCGCCAGCTGCGCCGCACGGATCTGCCGCCGGCGGTGCGCGTGCACCTGCAGAATGCCGAACGCGCATTGTGGCGGGTGATCGCCGCGACGCACTCGATGGCCAACAGTGAACTGTGGTCCTGGACGTACGGTGCGGGCCACTACCACATTCGTCCGTTCGGCTCGGCGAGCGCCGACGCCTCTGAAGCCGACGCCGCGCAACTCTGGAGTACGGTGTATCTGGCGGTGCGGCCGCCTGCCAGCCTGATGCGTCCGGCGCACCGCGCCGTGGCCGGGACGCACTGACCGTGACTCGCGCCGGCCTCGGGTACGCAACGGCCCGCGCTGCGGCGGTACTCGGGGCGGTGCTGTGCGCGGCGGCGGGTCCGCCGGCGCACGCGGCCGGCGGATTTCGCCTGCGCGTGGATGCCGCGGGACTCGCGGACTATTTTCCCGGCATGCTGGGCAACGGCATGC
>JAKADE010000503.1 GCA_021820785.1 Pseudomonadota bacterium | reverse complement strand
CCGGGGAGTGTGCCCGGGCTGCGGCGCTGGCGCCGAGGGCGCCGAGCGCGAGCGCGGCCGCTGCCAGGAGTGTGGTCGCTGGGCTATGCTTGCTCGCCGTGCCGTCCATTTTTTCCAAACCCGTCAGATTACATCCCGCCTCGACCGGCCGCGGCGTCAAGCTCACGGTACCAGGGACCATCGGACGCGCCCGGCCCTGCGCACTGGCGGCGCGGCGGTCCTGGGCGGTCAATGGAGCGGCGGATTATATCGGTGATTCATGAATTGCACTGCACCACGTGGACCGGCCGGGCAGCCCAGGGGCGCCGGGCGTGATTGACCTGTGCGCCGCAGGGGCGCTGCCGCTGGCAATCTGGGTGTACCTGCTGCTCGCGCGCGGGCGGTTCTGGCGGCCGGACACGCTGCCCGCGCCCGGCCCGGGCGTGCGCGCCCGCGTAGTGGCCGTGGTGCCGGCACGCAATGAGGCCGAGCACATCGCTCAGGCGGTCCGCTCGCTGCTCACGCAGCGCTGGGACGGGCAGGTGCAGGTGATTGTCGTGGATGACGGCAGCACCGACGGTACCGCGGAGGTGGCACGCCGGGCCGCTGCGGCCGCTGGGGCCGAGCATCGTCTGACGGTGATTCCCGGAGCGGCGCTGCCGCAGGGGTGGAGCGGCAAGCTCTGGGCGATGTCGCAGGGCGTCAGGGCCGCGGAGCGGCTCGAGCCCGAGTATCTGCTGTTCACCGACGCGGACATCGAGCATGCCGAGGACTCGGTGAGCGCGCTCGTGGCGCAGGCCGAGCGGCAGCGCCGGGATCTGGTGTCGGTGATGGTGCGCCTCTCGAGTGTGACCTGGGCGGAGCGCTGTCTGATCCCCGCGTTCGTGTTCTTCTTCTTCAAACTGTATCCGCCGGCATGGATCGCCGAGCGCGGACGGCGCACTGCGGGCGCCGCGGGCGGGTGCATCCTGATCCGTCCGGCGGCGCTGGTGAAGGCCGGGGGACTGGAGGCGATCCGCGCGGCGATCATCGATGACTGCGCGCTCGCTGCGCGCGTCAAGGCGAGTGGCGGGTCGCTGTGGCTCGGGCTCTCGACCACGACCCGCAGCCTTCGGGTCTATGGCAGCTTCGGGGAGATCGGGGCGATGATTTCGCGCACGGCGTTCAATCAGCTGCGCCACTCCTGGTGGCTGCTCGGGGCGTCGCTGGCGGGCCTCGCGCTGACCTATGTGACGCCGCCGTTGCTGATCGCGAGCGCCGCGCCGCTGTGCATGAGCCTCGGTGGCGCCGCCTGGCTGCTGATGACGATTGCCTACCTGCCGATGGTGCGCTTCTACGGCTTGCCGCGCCGCTATGCGTTGCTGCTGCCGGCCGTGGCGATCTTCTACGCCGGCGCCACGCTGCACTCGGCGGTGCGCTACGCCGCCGGCCGGGGTGGGCAGTGGAAGGGACGTGCGCAGGACGTGCGCGGCGGCGGCAGCTGAGCCGCATGCACCCGGAGCCGCCGGCGCAACTCGCGCTCGATCCCCAGCGGATCGACGTGTGGTGCGCGTTTCTCACCGACATCGACGCCACCGGCCTCTGGCGGCACTATGCGGCGCTGCTCGATGAGGGGGAGCGGCGCCGGGCGCGCGCGCTGCGACGGCCCGCCGATCGGCGTCGGCACGTCGCCGCACGCGCGTTGGTGCGCACGGTGCTGTCTCGTTACCGCTCGCCGGCGCCGCAGGACTGGCGGTTCATCGCAGATGCACACGGCCGCCCCCAGCTCTCGCCCGAACACCAGTGGCCTGAGCTGCAATTCAACATCGCACATACCGCCGCAGTGGTGGTGCTGGCCGTCACCGCCGGCACAGCGGTCGGCGTCGACGTCGAGACATCGCGGCGGCGGACCGATACCGTCGCGCTGGAGCGGTATTTCGCGCCGACGGAGCGGGCGGCGCTCGAGGCGTTGCCCGCCGCCGCGCGGCGGCGGCGATTCTTCGAGTTGTGGACGCTGAAGGAAGCGTACCTCAAGGCCCGGGGTCTGGGCTTGCGCCTGCCGCTTGCGGGTTTCGCGTTTGAGTATTGCGCGCCGGCAGGAGTGCAGATTCAGTTCACGGACGCCTGTCCCGATACGCCGCAGCGCTGGGCTCTGGCGCAGCTGTGCCTGCGCGGGCGCTATCTGCTCGCCCTGTGCGCCGAGCGGCGCATGCCGCAGCAACTCGTGCTGGCGCTGCACCAGACGGTCCCGCTCGGGGAAGTGCGGCCCGTCAGGGCTCAGCTGCTGCGTGCCAACGGGATCGAGACACTCTGAGCACCTGCGCGTCGGGGGGCTGAACGGCAATCGGCCCCGGGGACATTCAGCCCAGACTCACGGCCTCTCGGGGCCGCGCCGCGCGTTGCGGGCAAAGGGCGCTTTGCCCGCAACGCTACGCGCTGTCTCACTCGAGCCGCTGGCGCAGGAAGGCGCCGATCGAGTCCAGGGATTGCTCGGCCGCACGATAGTGCCCGAGGGATGACTGGAACACGTGCGGCATGCCCATCCAGATCGACAGCGTGATGTCCGCGCCTGCGCTTCGAGCCCGATCGGCGAAGCGGACCGAATCGTCCAGCAGAATCTCATCGTCGCCGACGTCGATGCGAATCGGCGGCAGGCCGCCGAGCCGCGCGTAGAGCGGGGACGCCTTGGGATCCACAGGATCGTGGCCGCTGAGATAGGCGTCCGCGAGACTCCTCAGCACGTCGCGCGTGAAGATCGGATCCGCCTCGGCGCGCGTTGTGAGGCTTGCGCCGGTGAGCGCAAGATCAGTCCAGGGCGACAGCACCGCCGCGCCGCGCGGTGACGGCGTTTCTTTCGACTCATCGGCCGCCAGGATCGACAGCAGAGATAGCGCCAACCCGCCGCCTGCCGAGTCGCCCGCGAGGACGATTCGCTCGGCCCGCTGCGCGACGAGACCGCGATAGGCGGCGAGCGCATCGTCAATTGCCGCTGGAAACGGGTGCTCCGGTGCCAGCCGGTAGTCGGGCACAAACGTGTCGGCACCGACGCGCGCGGCAAGCTGACCTGCAAGGGACGCGAACGCGTGCGCCGAGCCGAGCACGTAGCCGCCGCCGTGCAAAAAGAGTACGCGCGCGCCCGGCTTGGCGTTCTCCGGCCGGCACCAGAACCCTGCAATGCCGCCGACTGTCGCCGCCTGCACGCGAACGTCTGCCGCGGCGGGAGTGGCGGCGAGCATGGCGTCGAACATCGGTCGCGCAGCCGGGCCGAGGCGCTCGCCCTTGTGAGCCGATGCGGCCTGGCGCATGTCTCTC
>JAKADE010000502.1 GCA_021820785.1 Pseudomonadota bacterium | reverse complement strand
CGCCCTCGACTGGCCGATCGAGACTGCCGGCCGGCGCGGCGATCGTATGGCCGAGGCGCGCCACCTCGCGGCCGCCGCACGCTGGGATCTCGTCGGAACAGTCTGGGGCGTACGCAGCCGTCTGCGCAGCGCATTGCTCGCGCTTTATACGGCGCGGCAGACCGAATCGCTCTTGGCCCGGCAGGTGTCCGCGCTACAGCGGGTCTTCAACCTGCTCGAAGGCCAATTCAGAGCCGGCGTGGTGTCGAGCTACGATGTCACCCGCGCGCGGATCGCGCTCGACAATGCGACCCTCGCCCAGCAGGCGCAGCAGGGCCGGATTCGCGAGGCGCGCATCGCGCTCGCCGGCGCGATCGGGGTACCGGTGAGCGCATTGCGGGGAGTGCATCTCTCATTCGCCGGATTCAAGCGGTTCCCGCGCGATCTCACCCGGCCGGCGGTGCGGCAGCAGGCGTTGCTCGGCCGCGCCGATGTGCGGGCCGCCCTCGCGCAGTACGCGGCCAGCCAATCGGCGCTGAAGCTCGAGATCGCGCGCCAGTGGCCCAACATCGCCCTCGGCCCGGGCTATGCCTGGAACTCGCAGCTCGCCGGCGATCGCGAATGGCAGCTCGGCCTCAGCCTGACGTTGCCCGTCCTCAATCAGAACCAGGGTCCCATCGCCCAAGCGAGAGCCCGGCGCCGCCTGGCGGCCGCGCGGTTCCTCGGGGTGCAGTCGGCGGCCGTGACACAGATTGACGGCACGCTCGCCGCATACCGCTCGACACTCGGGCAGGTGAGGACGGCCGAGTCGTTGCTCGCGAGCCTGACGCGCCAACTTGAGTCCATACGCGCGCAAGTCAGCGCCGGAGAGCTGCAGCCGCTCGACCTCGCCAACGCCGAGGTGGCCTTCTATGCCGGGGCGCAGAATCAGCTCGTCACGCGACTTGCCGCTCAGCAGGCGCTCGGCGCGTTGCAGGACGCGGTGCAAAGCCCGCTCACCCTGCGTCCCTCCCAGTTGCAATCCACACAGAACATCCCTACACGCCCATGAAATCCCGCACATTGATCACCGGCGGCATCGCCGCCTTGGCGCTCGCGCTAGGCGCATTCGCGCTCCTCAGCTCGCCTGACGGGAGTTCTGCGGCCGCTGAGCGAACCGATGCGCCCAAGGCTCCCAGAATCACCGTTCAAGTCGGTGAGTTGAGGCGCATGACCCTGCACCGCTACGTAGACGGCTACGGCGTGGTGGAGCCGGCACCGGCAACACCGCAGCGCCCCGCAGCCGCCGCGGCGGTCGCCGCACCCGTCAGCGGAGTCGTGACCCAAGTGGCCATTGCCGCCGGGGAGCGGGTCAAGCGCGGCCAGCTGCTTATGGAGCTGAATTCCAGCACAATGACCGAAAGCTACGCGGAACAGGAGGTGACCCGGCTGAAGCGGCTGTACGCGGAGCACAACGCTTCGCTGAAGGCGCTGCAGAGCGCACAGGCGCAACTTGCGCTGCTGCGCGTCACAGCCCCACTCAGCGGGACCCTCGTCAGCGTCAACGTGAAACCCGGTGCCGCGGTGGATGCGAGCACCGTACTCGCCGAGGTGATCGACGTCGACCGCCTCGTCGTACGGACGGACATTCCCGAAGCTGACGCTTCGCAACTCGCGCCCGGAGAACCCTTGCAGGTGCTGGGCGCCACGCCGATCTCAACCACGCTCGCCTATGTCAGCCCGACCGTCAGCGCGAACGATGGAACCGTGATGGCCTGGGGGAGCTTGCCGGCCAAAAGCGGTCTTCGGCCGGGCCAGTATGTTCACCTGCGTGTCGTGACGAAGACTGAGCCCAACGCGCTGGCCGCGCCGAGCGAGAGCGTGATCAGCAACATCGTAGGCGGCCGCAGCGTCCTCTCCATCGTGCGCGGCAGCGAGGCGATCCGCGTTCCCGTGGAAGCCGGTCTGCGGGAAGGCGGCTGGGTGGCGGTGACCGGTCCGGGCCTGCGGGCCGGCACTCGCGTCGTGACCGCGGGCGCGTATGGCCTGCCGGACCGGACCGCGATCCAGATCGTCGACCCCTTGAGCGGCCAGGCCGCCTCACCGCTCTCAACGGATGGTCCCAACGAATGAGTACCCCTGCACCCGCAAGCACGGGCTCGCCCTTGGGCCGGTTCGCAATTCGGCACACCATCGCCATCGCCTTCATCGCGGTCGTGCTCTGCGCCGCGGGAGTATTCGCGGCACTGAAGACCCCCTCGTCGGTGTTTCCGGCCACGGCCTTTCCGCGCATCGTCGTCAACATCGGCAATGGCATCATGCCGGCCGATCAGATGATGGCGACGATCACACGCCCGGTCGAGCAGTCCCTGAAGAGCATTCCGGGTGTGACCTCGGTGCTCTCCACCACCACCCGGGGATCAGCGATCGTCAACGTAAAGTTCGCCTGGGGCACGGACATGCACCGCGCGGAGCTCTACGTGCTCGGGCGGCTCTCCGAGATGCGCAGCGAGCTGCCGCCCACGGCGGTCACCAGCGCTGAGCGCGTCGGGTTCTCACTCAGCTACCCGATCATCGGCATCAGCCTGACGGCGAGCAACCACAACCTCATGGATCTGTGGAATACCGCCACCTACACCATCAAGCCGCTCTTTCTGCAGATCCCCGGCGTATCCAGAGTGGAGATCGTCGGCGGCCGGGTGCCGGAGTACCACGTGGTGGTCGATCCGTTGAAGCTCCAGGCTGCCCATCTCGCGCTGCAGGATGTGACCGCCGCCCTCGGGCGCAACAACATGGTGGCCTCCGCCGGGTTCCTGCCGCAGAACTATCGGCTGTACCTGACGACGGTCGACGGCCGGGTGTGTTCGGCCAATCAGATCGGTGACGTGGTGATCGCCGACCGCGGCGGCCATCCGATCCGCGTGCGCGATGTGGCGCGCATCGTGCGCGGACCGGCGCCGGCCTATACGAACATCACCGCCCAGGGCCATCCCGCGGTGCTGTTCGACATCGAGAGCCACACCAACGCCAGCACGCCCGCCATCGCGAAAGCGCTGCAGGCGAAATTGCAGCTGCTGCACCGCGAGCTGCCGCCCGACATGCACCTCGCGTTCTTCTACGACCAGTCCTCGTTCGTGCGCTCCTCCATCAGCAACGTCTGGGACGCGGTCATTTTCGGGCTGGTCCTTTCGGCCGTCATCCTGTACTTGTTCCTCAAGAACTGGGGCAGCGTCTGGACGGCGATCGTCACCATCCCGATCTCGGTGCTCATCACCTTCGTGGCGATGAAGCTCGCCGGCATGAGCTTCAACATG
>JAKADE010000501.1 GCA_021820785.1 Pseudomonadota bacterium | reverse complement strand
CGACGGCAAGTGCGTCGGCTTCGCGACCGGATGCGCGGGCAAGGACTTCCCGGCGGATGTGTGGGTGTGCGCGAAGGATGGGAAGCTGGTAGAGGTGCCGAAGTGAGCGTGGAACGGGCCGTCGAGGCATTCCCGCTCCAGTGGCCGCCGGGACGCCAACGTACGCAATGGCCTGAGAGATCCAACTTTGAGGTAACACTTGGACGAGCGATTCGAGACGTGCAGGACGAAGTGCGTAGGTTGGGCGGTTCGCAACTCGTGATTTCCTCCAATCTTCCGCTTCGGCGCGACGGGATGCCCTATGCGAGCGCCAGTCAGCCGGGCGATCGTGGCGTCGCCGTGTACTTCACGCACAAGAAGCGACCGATGTGTTTCGCCTGCGACCGATGGGACAAGATCGAGGATAACATCCGGGCGATATCGCACACGATTGCGGCTTTGCGCGGCATAGAGCGATGGGGAACCGGCCAGATGGTTGAACAGGCATTTACGGGGTTCACGGCGCTACCAGCGCCTGAGCAACCGTGGCAGGTGCTGGGGCTTGATAGCAGCAGGCCCACAGCCGAGCAAGTCGAGGATGCCTACCGGCGCCTCGCCATGCGCCATCATCCGGATCGGGGCGGCGATCCGAAAGAGATGGCGCGCATAAATGCAGCGAGAGACGAGCTTCTCAAAGGTGGCGCACTGTGAGCGCGGAGAAGGTTGGGACGACGCCGGGGCCGTGGATTATCCGCCACGGCTGCATTTATGGGACCGTTCCAGAGCGCGATCCCGAATACATCTGCGAACCGTGGGGCCGCGGGCATGCCGAGACGCAGGCAAACACGCACCTCATTTGTGCCGCGCCGGACCTCCTCGCTCTCGCCAAGCGGTACGCGAGCGAGTGCTCAGGATGCGATGGCCAAGGAAATTCAAAACTTTCGGCGTTGCATCCAGAGGAATGCCAAGACTGCGCCGACATCCGCGCGGTGATCGCGAAGGCGGAGGGTGCGGCGTGACCGCACTACCGATTCGGTGCACTGTGGTTGAGCGCCCTGTTATGCGCTGGCACGGCGGCAAGTTCCGGCTGGCGCCTTGGATCATCTCGCATTTTCCGGTGCACAGGACGTACGTCGAGCCCTTCGGTGGTGCGGCTTCGGTGCTGATGCAAAAACCGAGGTCCTACGCCGAGGTCTACAACGACACTTGGCGTGTCGCCGTGGACGTCTTCCGCTGCATGCGAGATCCGGCACTCGCGGCCGAGATCGACCGCCTCCGCGCCGAGGTCGAGCGGCTGCGCAGCGAGCCCCACTGCCCGACCTGCGGGGGCGAGCGAGGCCCCACGTAGCCTACTGCTTGCCCATATCCGCCTCAGCCACCGGCAGATCCGCGGCGTCGGCCTTGACGGCAGCTTCCGCGCGCAGCGTGTCGCCGAGAATCGCGTGCAGGCAGTGACCCCGCCAGTGAGGGTATGCCCCCGCGATGTGCATGAGCCAGTCGATGGGCGGCGCGAAGGCGAGCCCCCACCATTTGCGGGCGAGCTCCGCGCGGCCTACTCGCCCTGAGATCGTCTCGTCGGGCTTCCCGAGCAGCAGCGCAGATCCGAGCATGTCAAGGGCGATTAGCACGCGCTTGAGGTAGGCAGCGATGGCTTTCATTGCGGATTCCTCGCCTGATACTCACGCAGGACGGCGCTCACTTGGTCTGCCCGGCCTGCAAGAAGCTCGAGCAGCCCTGAGATATCGGGTCCCCGCCCTGGGCGTACTGGATGATCTGCGCCAGGCAGCGCCGGAATTCCCCCGGCGCCGGGGCTGGCACCCGCATTTCCGGTGTGAGCGGGGCCGGCTTCGGGCAGGCGGAGACCGCCACGGTGTGCGTTGAGGCACAACCGGACAGCAGGCAGAGGGTGACGAGCAGCGGCAATCGCTTCATGGGAAACCTCTTGGAGATAGGCGTCGTGGGCCGCATTAGCCTCAGCCTGAGCGGCTTTCGTCTCGGCTCTGGCCTTGGCTACGAGCTTCGCGCTCGCCCGCTGGTCGGCCACCTGCTGCGCGTGGATGCCCTCGACGTACACATGGTGATGGTAAATCCAGAACGCACCGACGGCTCCCGCAGCGACGACGCCGACTGCGATCAGCTCGAGCGCCCATTGAGGCATCCCGGTCCAGCCGAGGAGGGTGGCGATGAGGCTCATGTGGTGCCCCCCTCAGGAATCGGCCAGAGGGGCTTAATGGTCACGGCTGGTGCTGTGTCACTCTGCACAGTGCCGCCTCCGCACGTGACCTCGTACCACGGCCAGCCTGGCGGCGGATTGCACGGCTGCCCCGGCGCGACACCCGGCAGCGGCTGCACTGGGTAGCCGGCCAGCCGCAGCTCCAGCGCCGCAATCCTCGCCTCAACGGCGGCGATGCGTTCCTCGGGGCTCATGCTGGGGTCAGATCAATGTAGTACGACTTACCCAGCTCAAACTGCTTGAGCGCTTCGGGGTTGTTCACCAGCATGGTGAACTGCCCACTTGGGGTGGCATCGTAGAACCGCTTGTTCTCCGGGATGCCGTCGTCGTACACGCAGTTGAACTCCAGTTCCCGCGCCCCGGCGCTATACATGTGCTGCTTGATGCCAGTCAGCGTGACTTTTGCTCGAACCATACATCACCTCTTGCTGTTACGTTGGTTTTTGCGTCAACTTCAGCGCCGCGCCCATCGCCGCGATCACGGCGCCCGCGCCGATCCCGAAGCTTTGCGGATCGAACGGCTGCCCTTTGGCGACCACGGCGTAGACGGCGAGCCCGATGTAGGTCAGCACCACGAGTGCACCGCTGGCCTTGGCAATCTCGTAGGTGCCGGTCGCATCGGCCAGCATGTTTTTGAGCGCGTTCATCGATCCTCCAAGGGATCAGTGTTTCGGTCCTGTTCCACAATCACCTCAAAATGTCGGACCATCCCGGTGAGTTGCGCGGCGAGGTCGGCTTTTATGTCGCTCACCGAGCGCGGTACGGCATCTGAAATAGACTCCCGGTAGCGCTTCGCAGATTCGAGTTTCCGCTGGTTGGAATGAGCCCGGCAGAAGAGCGTGGCGTGCCAGTCGCTCCACTTCGGTTTCCCACACCCCGGAAAGACACACATGCGATTGTGGGCGTCCAGGCGTCCCATGGCGAGCTATTTCGCCGTCAGATTGGTCGGCGGACTCGGCACGTCCGGGAAGGTCTTGCACGCCTCGTTCGAGCGCGCGGACTCGATGCCGCTCACCACCGCGGTGACCTCACCGCAGACGACGGCGCCTGCCGCATAACC
>JAKADE010000500.1 GCA_021820785.1 Pseudomonadota bacterium | reverse complement strand
GCTTGACGAGGATCTCGGCGACCTCGCCATCGGTCTCGGCCCGAACCTGTGTTTCCATCTTCATCGCCTCGAGGCTCACCAGCACGTCGCCGCGGGCCACCTTGCGTCCCACGCTCGTCGCGATGGTCGCCACGGTGCCCGGCATCGGCGCGCCCACCTGCTTCACATCGCCCGGGACGGCCTTGCGCTGCGGCGGCCGCTTCGCGACCTGGCTGCGGTCCGCGACCCGCAGCGTGCGGGGCTGACCGTTCAATTCCATGAACACGGTGCGAGTGCCGTCCTCGTGGACTTCGCTGCAGGCCACGTACCGCACGAACAACCGTTTGCCGCGCTCCAAATCAATGCTGATCTCCTCGCCCGGCTCCATGCCGTAGAAGAACACCGAGGTCGGCAAAATACCGACGTCGCCGTAGCGGGCACGCTCCGCGGCGTAGTCGAGCCAGACCTTCGGGTACATCAGGTAGGAGGCGAGATCATCGTCGCTGACGGTGCGCGGTGTGGCCTTCTGGATCTTGGCGCGCTCCGCGTCCAGATCGACCGGCGACATCGCGGCGCCCGGCCGTTGCGCGAGCGGCGCGGCGCCCTTGAGCACCTTTTGCTGCAGCGCGGCGGGGAAGCCCCCGTACGGCTGGCCGAGATCGCCGTGGAAGAAGCTCACCACCGAGTCCGGGAACGGCACGTCGACGCCCGGATCGAGCACCTGCTCGCGCGTCAGGCCGCTGGTGACCATCAGCAGCGCCATGTCGCCCACGACTTTCGAGCTCGGCGTGACTTTGACGATGTCGCCGAACATCTGGTTGACGTCCGCGTACGCCTGGGCGACCTGCGGCCAGTGCGCGCCGTCGATGCCGAGCGCGCGGGCCTGCTCGCGCAGATTGGTGAACTGCCCGCCGGGCATGCCGTGGACGTACACCTCGGAGGCGCCGGCGCGGATGTCGCTTTCGAACGCACCATACAGCCGCCGCACCTGCTCCCAGTACGAGGAGAGCATGCGCAGGTTCGCCGGCTCGATCCCCGGGTCGCGCGGGCCGTGCCGCAGCGCCTCGACGATCGAGCCGAGGTTCGGCTGCGACGTCAGTCCGCTCATCGCATCGATGGCGCCGTCGACGGCATCCGCCCCCGCTTCCACTGCGGCCAGCACGCTCGCGGCGGCGATGCCGCTGGTGTCGTGGGTGTGGAAATGCACCGGCAGGCCGGTCTCTTCCTTCAGCGCCTGGACGAGCGTGAACGCCGCCCGCGGCCGGCACAGTCCCGCCATGTCCTTGATGCCGAGCACGTGTGCCCCGGCGGCCTTGAGGTCCCGGCCGAGGCGCAGGTAGTAATCGAGCGTGTACTTCTTCTCGTGCGGATCAGTGAGATTGCCGGTGTAGCAGATCGCGGTCTCGCACAACCGGCCGCTCTCGAGCACCGCGTCGATGGCGACGCGCATGTTCTCGACCCAGTTGAGTGAATCGAAGATGCGGAACACGTCGATGCCCCGCTCGGCTGCCCGCTTCACGAAGAAGCGCACCACGTTGTCCGGATAGTTGGTGTAGCCGACCGCGTTGGCCGAGCGCAGCAGCATCTGCAGCAGCAGATTCGGCATCCGCTCGCGCAGCACCGCGAGGCGCTGCCAGGGATCCTCGCGCAGAAAGCGCATCGCCACGTCGAACGTCGCTCCGCCCCAGCATTCCACCGAGAACAGCTGCGGCGCCAGGCTCGCGTAGTACGGCGCGATGGCGGCCATGTCGAAGGTGCGCATGCGCGTGGCGAGCAACGACTGGTGCGCATCGCGCATCGTCGTGTCGGTGAGCAGCACGCGCTGCTCGGCGAGCATCCAGCGTGCGAACCCCTCCGGCCCGAGCTCATCGAGCTTCTGTTTGGTGCCGGCCGGGGCCGCTGCGGGCGGGACCGGCGGCAGCTTCGGCTGCTCGATCCGCTCCGGCCGCGGCCGGGCGCGCGTCTCGGCGTTGCCGTTGACGATGGTCTCGGCGATATGGGTGAGGATGCGGCTCGCGCGGTCGCGCTTGCGCGGCCAATGAAAGAGCTCCGGGGTCTCATCGATGAACTTGGTGGTGTAGGACCCGTCGGCGAAACGCCGGTGGCTGATCACCTGATCGAGGAAGCGCAGGTTCGTCACCACGCCGCGGATGCGGAACTCCCACAGCGCGCGGTGCATACGCGCGATCGCCTCTTCCGGGGTCGAGGCCCAGGCGGTCACTTTCACCAGCAGCGAATCGTACGAGCGGGTGATGATCGCGCCGGTGTAGGCCGTGCCGGCGTCAAGCCGGATGCCGAACCCGGCGGGGCTGCGGTAGGCGCTGATCTTGCCGTAGTCCGGAATGAAGTTGTTTTCCGGATCCTCGGTGGTCACCCGGCACTGCAGGGCGTGCGCCTGGATGCGGATGTC
The DNA here is from genome assembly GCA_021820785.1 of Pseudomonadota bacterium. The sequence goes on along the minus strand of JAKADE010000500.1, from coordinate 883 downwards.
CGGCTGCGCCGGCACGCCGCTCTCGTGGGTGCCGAGGCGCGCCCCTTCGGCGATGCGGATCTGCGCCTTGACCAGATCGATGCCGGTGGCGCACTCGGTCACGGTGTGCTCGACCTGGATGCGCGGATTGACCTCGATGAAGTAGAACTTGCCGCTCTCGGCGTCCTGGAGGAACTCCACGGTGCCGGCGTTGCGGTAGCGGGCGGCGCGGCCGATCGCGAGTGCTGCCTGGCAGATCTCCTCGCGCTGCGCGGTGGTGAGAAACATCGCCGGGGCACGCTCGACCACCTTCTGATTGCGCCGCTGCACGGTGCAGTCGCGTTCGAACAGGTGCACCAGACCGCCGTGGGCGTCGCCGAGGATCTGCACCTCGACGTGGCGCGCCCGGCGCACCAGCTTCTCGAGGTACACCTCGTCATTGCCGAACGCGGCCTTCGCTTCCCGTCGCGCGAGCGGCAGGAGCTCCTGAAGCTGTTGGTCGTCTTCGATCACGCGCATGCCGCGGCCGCCGCCGCCCCAGCTGGCCTTGAGCATGACCGGATAGCCGATCTGATGCGCCAGGCGCACGCACTCGGGCAGCGCCTCGGGCAGCGGTGCGGTGGCCGGCATCACCGCGACGCCGGCCTGCTCGGCGAGATTGCGCGCCGAGACCTTGTTGCCGAGCAGGCGCATCGTGTCGGGCTGTGGGCCGATGAACACGATGCCCTCGCGCGCGCAGCCGGCCGCGAATTCCGGATTCTCCGAGAGGAAGCCGTACCCCGGATGCACCGCATCGACGCGCGCCTCGCGAGCGATGCGCAGGATGTCCTCGATGTCCAGGTACGCCTCGATCGGGCCTTTGCCCTGGCCGACCAGGTAGGCCTCGTCGGCCTTGGTGCGGTGC
>JAKADE010000499.1 GCA_021820785.1 Pseudomonadota bacterium | reverse complement strand
CACGATGTCGAGCGAGGCGTTGTGCGCCTCGAGGCTCGCCACGCGGGCGGCAACGGTCGTCGGCAGTCCCGACTCGGTGAGTTGCTGGTGGGCGCTGTCGAAATGCTCCCGCCACGCCCCGCACAGCAAGGACTGCAGTCGGGCGCCGATTTCGTGTACCCCGGTGCGGAACTCACTGACTGCGGCGTCGACCTTCAGTCCCGGCCGGCGCGCGAGCAACCAATAGGTCACATGGCGCAGCAGCCGGCTGGTTTCGAACATCGCCGCATACTGGATCTTGGCCGCTACGCGGTTGTCCAGCGCCTCGATGTCCTCCCACAGGTCGCGGATCTGGAAGATTTCGCGAGCCGCGGTGAACGCACGCGCGATCTGCGCCGGCTCGGCGCCGGTGTCTTCCTGGGCACGCAGCACGAACGTCGGTCCCATGCGGTTGATGAGGCTGTTCGTGGTGGCCGTGGCAATGATCTCGCGACGCAGCCGGTGCCGCTCGATGGCCGGCGCAAAGCGCTTGCGCACCGCGGTGGGGAAGTACCGTTCGAGCTCTGCGGCGAGATAGGGGTCTTCCGGGACGTCCGAGTCGAGCAGATGGTTGTTGAGCCAGATCTTGCTGTACGAGAGCAGGATCGACAGCTCCGGGCGGGTGAGCCCGGCGCCGCTCTTGCGCCGTTCGCCGATCTCCTCGTCGTTCGGCAGGAACTCGAGTGCACGGTTCAGGCCGCCGGAGCGCTCGAGCAGTCGGATCAGGTGCTGGTACTCGCTGAGGCGAGCCTTGGCCTGAAGCTCGAGTGTGCTGATCGCCTCACTCTGCAGGTAGTTGTTGCGCAGCACCAGGGCGCACACCTCGCTCGACATGCGCACCAGCAGCCGGTTGCGCTCAGCGAGGGAGAGCTTGCCGGCGTGCACCAGCGGGCTCAGCAGGATCTTCAGGTTCACTTCGACGTCCGAGGTGTTCACCCCCGCGGAGTTGTCGATGAAGTCCGTGTTGATCCGTCCGCCGGCGCGCGCGTATTCGATGCGTCCGCGCTGCGTGCAGCCGAGGTTGCCGCCCTCCCCGATGACCTTGGCGCGCAGTTCGCAGCCGTTGATGCGCAGTGCGTCATTGGCGCGATCACCGACCTCGGCGTTCGATTCCCGGCTCGACTTGACGTAGGTGCCGATGCCGCCGTTCCAGAGCAGGTCCACGGGCATCTTCAGGATGGCGCGAATCACCTCGACCGGGGTCGCCGTGGCGCCCTCCAGCCCGAGCATCGTGCGCGCCTGCGCCGAGAGCGGGATCGACTTCGCGCTGCGCGCAAAGACGCCGCCGCCGGCGGAGATGCACTTGCGGTCGTAGTCGTCCCAGCTCGAGCGCGGCAACGCGAACATCCGTTGCCGCTCCGCGAAGCTGCTGGCCGCGTCGGGCTTCGGGTCGAGGAAGATATGCCGGTGGTCGAACGCCGCCAGCAGCAGCGTGTGCTTCGAGAGCAGCATGCCGTTGCCGAACACGTCGCCGGACATGTCGCCGATGCCGGCGACCGTGAATTCCTCTTTCTGGATGTCGACCCCGATCTCGCGGAAGTGGCGCTTGACGCACTCCCAGGCGCCCCGGGCGGTGATGCCGAGGCCCTTGTGGTCGTAGCCGGCCGAGCCGCCGGAGGCGAATGCGTCGCCCAGCCAGAACCCGTACTGCGCGGCAATGCCGTTGGCGGTGTCGGAGAACGTCGCGGTGCCCTTGTCCGCGGCGACCACCAGGTACGGGTCATCGCCGTCGCGCCGCACCACATCGGGCGGCGGCACGATCTTGCCCGCCACGATGTTGTCGGTGAGATCGAGCAGTCCCTGAATGAAGGTGCGGTAGCAGGCGATCACCTCGGCCTGCACTTCCTCGCGGCCGCCCTGCGGCAGGTTCTTCGGCACGAACCCGCCCTTGGCCCCGACCGGCACGATCAGCGTGTTCTTGACGTTCTGCGCCTTCATCAGGCCCAGAACCTCGGTGCGGAAGTCTTCGCGCCGGTCCGACCAGCGGATGCCCCCGCGCGCCACGTCGCCCATGCGCAGATGCACCCCTTCGACGCGCGGGCTGTAGACGAAGATTTCGTACTTCGGCCGCGGCAGCGGCAGATCCGGGATCGCCGCGGGGTTGAACTTGAACGATAGGTACGCAAGGGGCGTGCCGCTGCGATCACGCCGGTAGAAATTCGTCCGCAGCGTCGCCTGCACCAGCGTCAGGTAGGCGCGCAGGATGCGGTCCTCGTCGAGGCTGCTCACCCCGTCGAGGCCGCTGCGGATGCGCGTCACGATCCGCTCCGCGGCGCGCTCGGTGGCCTTGCCGCGCTGCGGCTTGGACGGGTCGAAGCGGGCCTCGAACAGCTGCACGATCGCGGCGGCGATGGCGGGATTCGCCGCGAGCGTGCGCTCCATGTAGGCCTGGCTGAACGGCACGCCGGTCTGCAGCAGATAGCGGCAGTAGGCGCGCAGGACCAGGATCTGGCGCGCCGAGAGGTCGGCGCAGAACAGCAGCCGGTTGAAGCCGTCGTTCTCGGCCGTACCCTCCCAGCCGGCCGCGAGCGCCTCCTTGAAGCGCTCGGCGATGCGCGCCAGGTCGATCGCGGTGCCGTCACGGTTTTCCAGCTCGAAGTCCTGGATCCAGGCGACGCCGCCCTCGGGCCAGGCGAGCTCATAGGGCCGCTCGGCGATGACGCGCAGGCCGTAGTTCTCGAGCATCGGCAGCAGGTCCGAGATCGAGACCGGCTCGCCGAGCTTGACGATCTTCAGGTGCAGGGCGCTCGCGCCTTGCTGCGCCGTGCGGTGCAGGCTGATGCGCCGCCCGTGCGGTGCGGTTCGCAGCTGTTCGAGTTCGGCGATGTCCGCGAGCGCATCGGTCGCCGGCACATCCTCCTCGTAGGCCATGGGGAAGACGTGGTGGTAGCGCTCGGCGAGCGCGAGGCCGTCGGCTTCACCCCGCCGTGCAACCAGCACCTCGTGCAGGTGATCGCTCCAGGAGAGCGTCGCATCGGAGATCTGTCGCTCGATCGCCGCGACGTCGATCTTCAGATGCTCCCCGGGGTTGGTGCGCACCACGACGTGCACGCGCGCGTGGCTCGAGCTGGAGATCTGCACCTGGCTCTCGACGGAATGGCCGCCGAATCCCTCGAGCACGATGCGCTCGATGCGCTGGCGCACATCGGTGTTGTAGCGGTCGCGCGGGACGTACACCAGGCACGAAAAGAAGCGGTGGTACGGATCGCGGCGCGTGAGCAGGCGCACGGTGCGCCGTTCGTAGAGATTGACCACACC
>JAKADE010000498.1 GCA_021820785.1 Pseudomonadota bacterium | reverse complement strand
TTCGGGAAACGACGCCGGCTGGGGCGTGACGATCGGAAAGGCACCGTCGGGCGTCTGCCCGGCGCGTATCTCGCCCAGGAAGCGGCGGATGAACGCATCGACGTCCATGTTGAACGCTGCGGCATCGAGGAAGACCTGGATGTCGCCCATCCAACCCATGCGCTCGTCGCGCTGCGGACAGTCGGTCGGCACACCGAAGAAGTTCGAACGTTGGCTCCACAGCGCGTTGTGCCAGATCTGCTGGGCGATCGGCTGGTCGAGTTCGAGTGCGCCGGTCTCGGCAGCGTCGGTGTGCACGACGACCCCATCGAGGTTTTCGCGGGTCGGCACTCCCGGGAAGCCGGTGATTTCGACGTACCGGAAACCGTGATACGTGAAGTGCGGCTCGTAGAGCTCCCCGTCCGGATCCCCGCGCAGCGTGTAGTGATCGGTGGCTTTCGCCGCGCGGAGGTTGGAAGTGTCGATCATGCCGTCCGGGTGGAGAATTTCCGCATGCCGCAGTCGCACCCGAGTGCCGGCCGGTCCCTTGACGTGCAGCCGGCACCAGCCGGCGAAGTTCTGCCCGAAGTCGCAGACGTACACGCCGGGGCGCGGCTCGTTCACCGTGCGCACGGCCAGCATCTTCAGCGCGCGGATGGGCGGATCGACCTGCGCCACGAGCCGCTCGCGCGGCCGCGCGCCCACGGTGGCGGCCCGCCAGGCGGATGCATCGTAGCCCGGGCTGTCCCAGCCGGGCCGCTCCAGGCGGGCGTCGTACTCCTCGCCGTTGTAGATTTCCGAGGCGTGGATCATCGACTCGGCGAGCTGCCAGCTCGAGTCCGTGACCACGAACTCGCGCCCGCCATCGGTGGTATCGAGCACCAGTTGCGCGAGGAAGCGCCGCGGACTGCCGGCAAGTGCATAGCGCTCATCGTTCCAGCTGAATGCCGAGGCATACCACCCGTCGCCGATCAATGCCCCGAGCGCGTTCGCACCGGGACGCATCAGATCGGTGACGTCGTAACACTGGTAGAGCACGTGATCACGGGCAACGGTGATCTCAGGCGACAACCGGGCCGTCCCCAGGCGTTGACCGTTGATGTGCGGCTCGTATGCGCCGAGTGCGGTCGCATACAGCCTGGCGCGCGCGACGGGTTTGGTGACGACAAAATCCCGGCGCGCGAACAGGGCCGGGCGTGGCGGCCGGGGATCACACGGCGGGGCGGTGGCCGCCGGCTGTGCCTGTGCCCAGGTCCTGTCGTCGAAGTCCGTGCCCATCCAGCCCGGCGGAGCGGTCTGCGATGTCCGCCACTGTGGGCCGCTGTGGAGTCGCTCGACGGTCCCATCGTCGTGCCAGATCTTCACGAGCGCAGCGAGCGCGCCGCCGGTACCCGGCATGAACGTGCCCGGATCGGCGCGGCCGCTCACGGCGATGACGTGCCGGCCGGGAGTGCTCGGCAGCGGCAGGTCCTGCATTGAACCCCAGGGCCGTTCCTCCGGCAGCGCGAGCGGTTCGCCATCGACCCACACGGCGAGCAGATCATCCTTGGCGGACAACCACAGCCGTGCCCGGCGCACGCCGGAGGGCAGCTCGAAGCCGTAGCGGAACTGCTGGGGCTGTGGCGCCAGCGGCGGCGCATCGCTCCAGATCCAGTGCACACCGGCCATGCGGTCGGCGCGCTCGTCAGGATCTTCGATGTCCAGCCACTCGGCCTGCCAGTCGGAGGGCTTGAGCAATCCGATCTCGAACCACGTCGGCTCGCTCGGTGCTCCGGGGCGGCCACGTCCGTCCCAGACCTGCACGCGCCACCAGACCCGCTGCGCGGAGGTCAGTGTTTGACCGGCATATCTGACATCAAAGCAACGGTCGGTGCGGACCACGCCGCTGTCCCAGAGATCGGGCTGATCGGTCTGCAGCCGTTCACGGCTGGACGCCGCCGTGATCCGGTAAGCGCTCTGCACGGCGCGGCGCGCGCGACTCTCGAGTGCCCAGGAGAAACCGGGCTGCGTCATTTCAAGCCCGAACGGCCGCTCGATCCGCTCGACGCGCAGGTGAGTCGCCCGCAGCGGCTCGCGGGACCGCACCGGGCGAGTCGTTCCGTCCTGCGCGTCAGCCGTACGCAGCAGCACGGGCGCGGCCGCGAGCATCCCCGTGCCGAGAAGCGCGCGGCGGCGGGTGATCCTGGCCATGGCCCCCCCTCAGCGCTGTGCGGAGGCTGTGGCGGCCCGCGCGAGCGGCTTTCCGGGCGCGAACAGATCCCGGTAGACCGTCTCGGCCATGAGGCGATAGCCGGCATCATTCGGATGCAGGTCATCGCCGCACTGATCAGCACCCCGATAGTGGTGCGGATGACGCGGATCGCGCAGTGCGCCATCGAAGTGAATCACGCCGTCGAATCCCCGACCGTTGCGGATCCAGGCGTTGACTTGTTGACGCACCCGCTCGCCGAGCGGGTGTTCATATGTGGAGCCCAAGTAGGGCGTCAGCGTGCCGAGATAGATCTTGATACCCTGCGCCTGCGCCCGGCGGATCAGGGTTCGGTAGGCACCGATGATGGCTGAGGCCGGCAGCGGGCCGGTGTCGCCGCGCGGATCGTACGCCCAACCGATGTCGTTGATGCCTTCGAGCAGTACGATGGCGCGCACGCCCGGAATGTCGAGCGCATCGCGCTTGAACCGAGCCAGCGCCTTCGGCCCCGCACCGTCATGCAGCAGACGGTTGCCGCTGATCCCGGAGTTGATCACCACCCAGTGGCGCACGCCGGCGTGCTGTGCCAGCAGCCGCTCGAGCTGCGCCGGATAATCCCGATGTGTCCCGGGCGTGGAGCAGAAGCCCTCGGTGATGGAGTCGCCGAAGGCGACCAGCACCGGCCGCGGATGCGGACCCGACACTTCGACCCCGCTGGCGAGTTCCGGCGCCTGCGGCCGTCCGCCGTCAGACCAGACCGCTTCGCTCACGTGGTTGCCCGGCGGGGAGACCCAGAGATTCTCCAGGTGGCCGGCAGGCGCCGCGCCCGAGGGGTAATACACCGAAATCGCGATGTTCTCGAAGCGGTGCACGCGCATCGCGACCGGATCGCTCACCCAGGCCTTACCGACCGGAATGCGTCCGTCCTGCTTGCCGCCGAAGGTCAGCACGCGGACGGTCCCTTTGCGCAGCACGCCATTCGGCGAGGACGCCGCGATCGTCACCTCGCCGAAGCGCACCGGGGAGAGTCCGAGTTCGTTGGTCAGGCGCACGCGCACCCGATCGCCGCCGGCCTGAAGCTGCACGACCTGGCGCACGGACTGATGAGAGA
>JAKADE010000497.1 GCA_021820785.1 Pseudomonadota bacterium | reverse complement strand
ATCACACCCCGAAAAAAAACGCCGCGCAGATGCGCGGCGTTTTGCGTAGGAGCGCTGTCGCTCTTACTTGGAGATCGAACGCTTGAACATGCGGTCGATCTTCTCGTTGGTGGCGTCGATCGCCGCCTTGTTCGACTGCGCGAGCGAGAGCGCCTCGTTGGCGGTGCTCTGAGCCGCAGCAGACTTCTGGTCGGCAGCGTTCTGCGCGGCCTCGGCGGCGCTGTTGGCCTTGTCGGCAGTGCTCTGCGCGGCGGAGACCTGGCTCTGCAGCTGAGCGACCTGCGACTTCAGGTTGGCGATGTCCGACTTGATGGGGGTCAGGTTCTGGCAGCCGGCGAGACCGGCCACGAGTGCCGCGGCCGCGGCGACCTTCACTACGCTCGCGTACTTCATAAAGTCCCCTTGGGGTTGTTGATTGAGGAAGTCCTGAAAATGCAAACGAACCGAGGTGGAGCAGCCCCCACGACTCGACCGCGCAAGTCCAACAAATTTGTGCGGGGAATGCAACCCTGGACATGCTGATTTTACGGGATTTTGGGTTTGTGCGGAGGCGCGGTGCGATGCATCTGAACGGAGGCTGAATAAAGGGCGTGTGCGCAGTAGTGGGGCGAGTTGGGACGAGCGTCGGATGCACGATGAAGCGCGCCGGCCCGTCGGCGATGTTGCGGTGGAGATACATGGTCGAGGCGGGCGGCGAGGGGGATCGACGCCGGTTTCACCCGGGCGTGGCAGGGGGCTTGCCGGGCGCGTCGTTATGGATATAATCACAGCATTGTACAAAAGAACAGGCGGCACCATGTCTGATCTCACACCCCGTCAAATCGAAGTTCTGCGGCTGATCCAGCGCTTCATCACGCACTCGGGGATGCCGCCGACCCGCGCTGAAATCGCCCGTGAATTGGGGTTCCGTTCGGCCAATGCGGCTGAAGATCACCTGCGCGCCCTGGCGCGCAAGGGGGTCATCGCGCTGGTGCCGGGTGCCTCGCGCGGCATCCAGCTGAAGGACACCATCCGCGAGCAGATCGGGCTGCCGCTGATCGGGCGGGTCGCCGCCGGCCGGCCGATTTTCTCCGAGGAGAACATCGAGGCGCGTCTGGACATCGATCCGGGGGTGTTCCAGCCGCGGCCGCATTACCTGCTGAAGGTCACCGGCATGAGCATGAAGGATGCCGGCATCCTCGATGGCGATCTGGTGGCGGTGCATCGCACGCCGGAGGTGCGCAGCCGGCAGATCGTCGTGGCGCGCCTGGAGAACGAGGTCACGGTGAAGCGTTATCGCCAGGAAGGCACCGTCGTCTGGCTGCTGCCGGAGAACAGCGACTTCGATCCCATCCGCGTCGATCTGAAGGAACAGTCGCTGTTGATCGAGGGCATCGTGGTCGGCGTGTTGCGCCGCGGCAAGAGCCACGGCCTCATGTAATGACGGGAGCCGGCGTGCATGAGCGCCGATGGGCAGCGGCGCAATGCGCCGCCTTCCAGTGCCGCACGCACAGACCCGCGCCTTGAGCAGCTGCTGGCACATCCGGCGCTGTGGCGTGCCGGTGCCGCTGCGCGCGGTGCGGTTTGGCCGAGCGGGTTTGCGCCGCTCGATGCAGGCCTGCCGGGGGGCGGCTGGCCGCGCAGCGGGCTGATCGAGATTCTTCCCATGCGGTTTGGTCAGGGCGAGCTGCAGCTGCTGCTGCCGGCGCTGGCGTCCATCACGCGCCGGCCCGAGGCGCGCTGGTGCATCTGGGTGGCCCCGCCGCTGCAGCCGTTCGCCCCGGCGCTTGCCGCCGCGGGCGTTGCGCTCTCGCGGCTGCTCATCGTGCGTGCCCGGCGAGCGGCTTCGCTCTGGGCCTTCGAGCAGGCGCTCGGCTCCGGCGCCTGCGATTGCGTGTTCGCCTGGACGAAGCATGCGCCTGCGCGGCACATCCGCCGCCTGCACCTTGCGGCGCAGCGCGGCAACACGCTCGGGGTGTTGTTCAGAACGCGCGAGGCGGCCCGCGAGGCCTCTCCGGCGATGCTGCGCGTCGTGCTCGAACCACGCGGCGAGGGTGTGCGGGTCACGCTGCTGAAGAGCCGCGGCGGGGCGCGCGGGGCGCTCGATCTGAGCTGGGCGGCCAGTGCGCATGAGCCGCAGAGGATGTCGTGAGAGCGCCGAAGACGCTGGATCTGTTTGCCCCGGAGCGTCCGCCCCGCCGCGCGGTCCATCCTCCCGTGCAGCCCGTGCAGCTGCGCGGGACGCCCGCGCGGCCCTCGCAGGCACCGTTGTGGCTCGCGGTGCATCTGCCGCAGGGGGCGCAGGCGGCGGATCCGGCGACGTCGCGCTCGCTGCACCTGCTCGCCGTACGCGCGCAGCGCTTCACGCCGCGGATCAGTCTTGCACCACCCGACGCCGTGCTGCTCGAAGTGCGCGCCAGCCTGCACCTGTTCGGTGGCGTCGACGGGCTGCGCCGGGCGATCGCCGGGGAGTGCGCCGCGCTCGGCCTGCCGGCCATCCTGACAGTCGCGCCGACCGCATCCGCCGCACTGGCCGGCGCGCGGGCCGGACGGGCGTTCACGGTGTTGGAGGCAGGGCAGCTGGCCGGTTCGCTGGCGACGTTGCCGCTGGCGGCACTGTACTGGCCGCCGGAGTTGATCCAGCGGCTTGCGCGCATCGGCGTACGCACCGTCGGTGCCGCACTGCGTCTGCCGCGCGCCGGGTTCGCGCAGCGCTTCGGCACCGCTCGGCTCGCGGAGCTCGATCGGCTGACGGGACGGGCGGCCGAGCCGCGCGAGCGCTTCGAGGCGCCGCAGCGGTTTCGCCGCCGCCGCGAGCTGCCGTGTGAGTCCGACAACCATGCCTTACTCGCCGCGACCCTGCGCTCACTGCTCGAGGAACTCGGCCGCTTCCTTGCGGCCCGTCAGTGCGGCGTGCTCGCGCTCGAGTGCCGGCTGTGGCATCGGCAGGCTGCACCCACCCGCTGCGTGCTGCGGCTCGGCGCTCCGCTCGCCGATGCGGCGCGGCTCGCGGCGCTGTTCGATGAGCGACTGCGCATTCTCGCGCTGCCCGAACCGGTGCGCGCCTGCGAGCTGCGCGCCGGAAGGCCCGTGCCGCAGCCGATGCACACCGGCGGTCTGTGGCAGCCGGGTGAGCGGGGCGGACTCGCCACGGCGCCGGGCGTGGAACTCATCGAGCGGCTGCGCGCCCGTCTTGGTCCGGAGGCGCTCGAGACGCTCGCGCTGGTGGCCGACCGTCGTCCGGAAGCTGCCTGGCGCGCCGGACCGCCCGCACCCGCACCCGCACCCGATGCCGGGCCGC
>JAKADE010000496.1 GCA_021820785.1 Pseudomonadota bacterium | reverse complement strand
GGTCGTGCACATCTTCGATCACGGCATCGAGGACGGCTACGAATATCTCGCCATGGAGTACTTCCCGCGTGGCGATCTGAAGGCGCGCATGCACGTCGGCGTGACCGAATCCGAGGCGCTGCGCTTCCTGGAGCGCATTGCCGCAGCGCTCGGCGTCGTGCACCGCGCCGGCATGCTGCACCGTGACCTGAAGCCGCCGAACGTCATGCTGCGCGACAACGACAATGTCGTGCTGATCGACTTTGGTCTGGCCCGTCAGCTCGATGGCAGTCATCACAGCACCTACACCGGGGTGCTGCGCGGCTCACCGTACTACATGAGCCCCGAGCAGGCGCTCGGCGAGAAGCTCGACCCGCGCTCCGATCTGTACAGCCTCGGGGTCATCTTTCACGAGATGTTGACCGGCCGCAAACCGTTCGTGGGCAACAGCGCCATGGAGGTGCTGCAGCAGCACGTCAACGCCGCCCCGCCGCGCCTGCCGAGTTCCCTCTGCGGTTACGCGCCGCTGCTCGAGCAACTGCTCTCGAAACGACGCGAGGAGCGTTTCGAGAACGCCGAGGCGCTGATTGCCGCCTGCGCGGGGTTGCGCAGCGGATCGCGCCGACAGACTCAGTCGGCCGCCTGAGACACCTGTGCGGCACCGCGCGGTGCCTTGACACACCCCGGCGCGGGGCGTGCAATCGGCGGTGGGGAACCGGGCCCCGAGGATCAGGATCGACCCATGAACCCGCGCCGCCTCGTCGATACGACGCTGTTCTACTCGCCGACGAGCGGCGGGGTGCGGCGCTACCTGAACGCCAAACACGCCTGGCTGGCCGCACAGCCCGGCTGGCAGCACACGCTGCTCGTGCCGGGCCGCACCGAACGAATGGCTCCCGGTGCGCTGTGTTCGGTTCCCGGCCTGCCCGTACCCGGCTCGTTCAATTACCGCCTGCCGCTCAATCCGCGTCGCTGGCGGCGGCTGCTCGAGGCGCTCGAGCCCGATCTGATCGAGGCCGGCGATGCGTTTCATCCGGCGTGGGCAGCCCGCGCCGTCGCGCGCCGGCGCGCAGTGCCCTGCGCGGCGTTCTGTCACTCGAATCTGCCCCGCATTCTCGCTCGGCGTATCGGCGGCGGTGCAGCGGAGCGGTCCGCTGCGGCTTACGTCCGCTGGCTGTACGAAGGCTTCGACGTCGTCTTCGCACCGAGCCGCCAGATGGTCCGGATCCTCGAGGAACTCGGAATCGCCCACACCGTGCACCAGCCGCTCGGCGTCGATGAGACGGTTTTTCACCCGGACCGGCGCGGCCCGTGGCTGCGCGAGCGGCTGAACGTCGATGCGCACTCGCGCGTGCTGGTGTATGCGGGACGCTTCACGGATGAAAAGAACGTCCCGGTCCTGCTGCAGGCATTCGCGCGCCTCGGCCGCCCCTACCATCTGTTGATGATCGGCGGTTGCCGTGCCGGCCGGCTCGCCGCCAACGTCACGCAATTGCCCTACCGGCGCGACGGCGTGGAGCTGGCGCAGTGGCTGGCCTCGGCCGATGCGCTGGTGCACGCCGGCAGCGGTGAGACGTTCGGGCTGATCGTTCTCGAGGCCATGGCCTGCGGCCGTCCGGTGGTCGCGGCGCGCGCCGGCGCGGTGCCGGAACTGATCGATGAGCGTGTTGGCCTGCTCGCCGATCCGGACGATGCACCGAGCTTCGCCGATGCGATCGCCGCGCTGTATGCGCGCGACCTCGACGCCCTGGGGCGCAGCGCACGCCAGCACGTTCTGCAACATTACACCTGGCAGAAAGTCTTTACGCGCCAGCTGGCCGTGTACGACGCGCTGCTCGCAGGCGGCCGGGCCGCCGCCGTGCAGGAGGCCGTGGCCGCCGCCGGCTGAGTCAGCGGCCGCGCAGCGCCCCGAGCAGGCGCAGTCCGCTGCGGCGGGCGGCGAGCCACAGCAGCGCCCGCCAGAACAACCGCTTACCGAGAGGAACGCGCCGCGGCGGCACGGCCCGGAAGAATTCCGCCCGCACATCGCGGTGCACGTGCAGCGCTCGGGCGCGAATCAGCCAGTGCGCGGGCGGGCTCTCGAGCCGATACGTCTGTCCATCCACCAGCGTCACTCGTGCGTCGGTGACGGTCGCGGGCACATCGCCTGACGCGACGCCGGTGAACGTGAGCACGAGCCGTTCCGCGGGAACGTCGCGCGCCGCGCCGCTCACCGTAAGCGCCGCACCGGTGGTGCGCGTACAAGTGACGACACCGCTGAATGTCGCGACGAGGTGTTGGCCGTTCGGATCAGGCATACCGTGGCGCGGCGCTCAGCCGGCGGTCTCCATGTCCCACACGATGAGCGGTGCGCCGCGGCGCAGCCAGAACCCCGCACCCATCTCGCGGAAATGCCGGCGCAAGCGCGTGCGGTACCAGTCGGCGTCGCGCAGATGCACTTCGGGGTCGGTGCGGGTGCGGTCGCAGTTGACCTGCCAGTCGCGGCGCGTCAGCGCACTGAAATACAACACTCCGCGACACACGCGCGCCAGATTGGCCAGTGCGCCCGCGGCCTGGCGCGCGCTCAGATACTGCAGCACGTCGTAGCAGACCACCAGATCGAACGGCTCCGGGGCGCAAAAATCCTGCAGCGTGCCGTGCTGCCAGCCGTAGCGCCGGCAGAGGTACTCGCTCGATTCGAGGCCGACGTAGGCCGCCTTCGGCAAAGCGCGGCGCAGCGGCGCACGCAGCAATCCGGTGCCGCAGCCGGCGTCGAGCATACGGCGCACCGGCAAGCCGACGTGCGCGGTGAACGCGCCGATCAGCCGCGCGCGCGCGCGCATCTCGGCCCGACTCGTCACCGCCGTGCGCGGGTCGAAGTAGAAGCGCTGGTAATACGCCTGGTCGAAGGGCATCGCTCAGACACGTCCCGCGGCGGACCATCCGGCGAGCTGCTCGCTCGCCTGGACCAGGCGCCGGCGGGCCTGCGGGTCGTAGGCCTGGGGATGGGCCGTCGCGGCCTCGAGGCCGTTGAAGAACGCTCCCGTGGTCGGCGCGAGCGTCTCGGCGCAGGCGAGATGCAGCACCGCCGTCTCGCCGCTCGCAACGGAGTTGACCGGCGTGACGCCCATGGCCCGCACCATTGCCGTATCCATGTAGGTGGCCGGATGCAGGCAGTTGACCGTCACGCCGCGTCCACGCAGCTGCTCGGCCAGCTCGAAGGTGAACAGGACCTGCGCGAGTTTGCTCTGCGCATAGGCGCGCATGCCGCTGTAGGCGCGCTCGAGCATCAGGTTGTCGAAGTCGAGCGGGTACTGCGCGCCGGAGGCGAC
>JAKADE010000022.1 GCA_021820785.1 Pseudomonadota bacterium | reverse complement strand
CGGCGCTTCGTCGATGCCAGCGGCGAGCTGCATCAGACGCTCGCCGCCTTGTGCGAGCGCGTCACCCTCACTGTCGCCGGCCTGCCGCTGGTGTTGAAACACGGAGAACCCTGAGCCATGAGTCCATCCCTCGCGCTGTTGCTGCAGGACACCCTGGCGGGCATCACACCCCTGACGCCGCACTGTCACGCCGAGGGGCTGCGCCGGCTGGATCAACTCACCAAGCCGCCCGGCAGCCTCGGGCGGCTCGAGCGCATCGGTGCCCAGTGCTACGCGATCACGGACGGAAAATTGCCGGTACCGATGCGCAAGGGAGCCTACCTCTTTGCCGCCGACCACGGCGTCAGCGTCGAGGGTGTCAGCGCCTATCCGAGCGCCGTGACGGCGCAAATGGTGCACAACTTCCTCGCTGGCGGTGCCGCCGTCAACGTCCTCGCCCGGCTGCACGACATCGCCCTGACGATCGTCGACGTCGGTGTCGACGCGGAATTTCCCGACCATCCGCAGTTGTGGCGCCTGAAGGTGCGCCGCGGGAGCCGCAACCTGCGCCGCGAACCGGCGCTCTGCGCCGGTGAACTCGAACAGGCACTACGCATCGGGATTCATGCCGCGGACGATGCTGCCCGCCGCAATCTCACCGTGCTCGCCGCCGGCGAGATGGGCATCGGCAACACCACCGCGGCGAGTGCCATCACCGCGGCGCTCACCGGGATGCCGCCGGCCGCAGTCACCGGCAGCGGCACGGGCATCGCGCCGACCACGCGCAGCCTCAAACAGCGCGTGATCGAGGAGGCCCTGGCGCGTCACCTGCCGACCGGAAGCGGCGAGCCGCACGCACCGCTCGAAATCCTGCGATGCCTCGGCGGTCTCGAGATCGCCGCGATGTGCGGCTTCTTCCTCGGTGCCGCCCGCTGGCGCAGGATCATCGTCGTCGATGGATTCATTGCCACCTCCGCGGCCGCACTGGCGGTCGCACTCGCCCCGGCAGCGCGCGACTACATGATCGCCGGGCACCGCTCCGGGGAGCCCGGACATTCGCACCTGCTGAAGCACCTGGGGCTCGAGCCCCTGCTCGATCTCGAGATGCGCCTCGGCGAAGGCACCGGGGCTCTGGCCGCAATGCCGCTGGTCGAGGCCGCGGTGCACCTGCTGGCGCAGATGGCTACGTTCGAGTCTGCGGGTGTCAGCACGGCAGCCCCATGACACGTCCCTGGACTGCGTTCGGCACCGCCGTGCAGTTCCTCACGCGCATTCCCGTTCCCGGCGTACTGACGGGCGGGACCGCCCTGGTCGACGCCGCACCGTACTTTCCGCTGGTCGGCGCACTGCTCGGACTTGCCGCCGCACTGTTCGATCGCCTCCTGCGCCTGCACCTCGGGGCTGTTGTGGCTGCCGCGCTCACCATCGCGGGTCTGGTCGTGCTGACCGGGGGCCTGCATGAAGACGGCCTGGCGGATTGCGCCGATGCATGCGCAGGAGGCACTGCGCAGCGCAGACTCGAGATCATGCGCGACAGCCGCATCGGCAGCTATGGCGCGCTTGCGATCAGCCTCTCGGTACTGCTGCGCACGGCACTGATCGCGGCGCTGCCGACTCACGCGGTACTCGCGGCCATCGTCTGCGCCGAGACACTCAGCCGCTGGACCGTCCTGCCGCTCGCCTTCGCCTTGGATCCTGCCCGTCGAGACGGTCCGTCAGCCGGCCAGGGCGCGCGGCTCGCCAGCCGGCTGTCCGGTCCCGCCCTGCTGTTCGGCACACTGCTCGCGGCCTTGCCCGCGTGGTGGCTGCGCGGTCCGCACTGCGCTGCCGAAGGGCTCGTTGCGCTCGCGCTCGCCCTGGCCAGCATCGGCTATTTCCGACGCCATCTCGGCGGAATCACCGGAGACGGCTTTGGCGCCACCGTACAGGTGACCGCCGTCGCCCTGTACGCGTGCAGCCTGTGGCGGTGAGTCAGGTGATCCTCATCCGGCACGCCGCGACCGCGATGGCGGGAACGTTCTGCGGCCAGAGCGACCCAGACCTCGATACGGTGGGTGCGGCGCAGCTGTGCGCCCTGCGAGCACATCTGGCGCCGGTATCGATCGACCAGATCCTGAGCAGCGATCTGCGCCGCGCGAGCCGCTGCGCACAGGCGCTCGCCACGCAGCACGATGCCTCCGTGTCATTCGATCCGGCCTGGCGGGAGATCCATTTCGGGGCCTGGGAGGGGCTCACCTGGCCCGAGATCGAGCGCCGCTTCCCCGACGAAGCACACCGATGGATCCGCGGCTTTCCTCACGTCACGCCTCCGCAAGGCGAACCCTACGCCGAGTTCCGGAACCGAGTCCTGCGCCAGGCGCGCCAGTGTCTGAACGAAGCGCAGCGCGGCACGCTGGCGCTCGTCACACACCGCGGTGTCCTCCAGCTCCTCCTGCAGACCTTCTGCGGGCTGACGGCCGCAGCCGCCTGGCGCAGGACCTCGGAGTGCGCAACGGTGCTCGTCTGCGAAGCGGCGTACGGAACCGACCCACGCCTTGCGGTGTGCGCGCAATGGTCTGCGCGCTGCCGCAGCCACACCGGCACGCCTCAGCGCGCCTTGCGCTGACCCACGGCATCCGGACTTCGACCGCCCCCTATCCCCTCCAGCGCGGCCAGCGCCGTCGGCGGCAAGATCAGATCCACTGCCGCGAGATTCTCCTCAAGGTGCTGAAGCGACGCGGTCCCCGGGATGAGCAGGATGTTGGGCGCGCGCTGCAGCAGCCACGCTAGTGCCACCTGCATGGGCGTCGCCCCCAGACTGCCGGCAACCTCGGACAGTGTGTCCGACTGCAGGGGCGTGAATCCCCCGAGCGGGAAGAACGGCACGTAGGCGATGCGCTCGCGCGAGAGCGTGTCGATCAGTGCGTCGTCATCCCGGTGCACCAGGTTGTAGTGATTCTGGACACACACGATCGGGCAGATCCGCCGGCCCTCATCGACCTGCGCCGCCGTGACGTTGCTCAGGCCGATGTGCCGCACCAGTCCGCGGCGCTGCAGATCCGCGAGCACCGTCAGTGGTGCCTCGATGGAGCCCTCGGCCGGTCCGTGCCGCTCGAACATGATGCGCAGGTTGACGACCTCGAGCACATCCAGGGCAAGGTTGCGCAAATTGTCATGCACCGCCTGGGTGAGTTCGGCGGCTGAGAAGGCCGGGAGCCACTCCCCCGTCGCACTGCGCTTCGCCCCGATCTTGGTCACCAGCGTCAGTTCCTTCGGGTACGGATGCAACGCTTCGCGGATCAATTGATTGGTGACATGGGGGCCATAGAAGTCGCTCGTGTCGATGTGATTGACACCGGCGTCGAGCGCTGCGCGCAGCACCGCACGGGCCGTGTGCGGATCTCGCGGCGGACCGAAGACGCCCGGCCCGGCGAGCTGCATCGCACCGTAGCCGAGGCGATGCACGTTGCGTTCGTCGCCGAGACGGTAGGTTCCCGAGTTTTCCACGTGAGGCATGAGCGTCTCCTTGATGAAGTATCGGTACTGTACCGGGTGTCTTGTTGCGCGATAAGCGGATACAATTTGCACAGGTTGTCCGTTTTTTTGCACAATGAAAACCCGCTTCGACGAACTGAGCGCGTTCGTGACCGTCGCACGCGCCGGCGGATTCCGCGAGGGAGCCAAGGTCGCCGGTCAGAGCGCCTCGGGTCTGAGCGATGCCATACGCCGCCTCGAGCAGCGCCTCGGGGTTCGTCTGCTCCATCGGACGACGCGCAGTGTCGCACCGACCGAGGCCGGTCAACGCCTGCTCGAGCGCCTCACCCCGGTGCTGGCCGAAGTCGAATCCGCGCTGGATGTCGTCAACGCCTACCGCAACCGGCCCGCTGGCACGCTACGCCTGAACGTGCCGGTGAGCGCGATCCGGCTGATCCTCCCGGACATCGTGCCGCGCTTTCTCGCCGCCTACCCCGACATCCGCCTGGAAGTCATCGCCGAGGAACGCTTCGTCGACGTGCTCTCGGCAGGATTCGATGCCGGCATCCGCTACGAAGAGCGGCTCGAGCGAGACATGATCGCTGTTCCGATCGGCCCGCGTCTGCAGCGGCTCGCCGCGGCGGCCGCGCCCGCCTACCTCGAACGGCGCGGCCGGCCGGAGCATCCCCGCGACCTGCTCGCGCACGACTGCCTGCTCGGTCGCTTCGACAGCGGCGCGATGCCGCCCTGGGAGTTCGAGCGCCACGGCGAGACGGTGCGGATCGAACCGTCGGGGCCGCTGTTGGTCAGCATCGGCGCGGCCACGGAGTTGGCATTGACTGCCGCACTGCAGGGCCTCGGCGTCATTTACCTGTTCGAGGATTGGCTGCGCCCGCATTTTGCGAGCGGCGCGCTCGTGCCGCTGCTGGAGCCGTGGTGGCCGCGCTTCTGCGGACCGTTCCTCTATTATTCAGGGCGCCGTCTGGTGCCGGCACCGCTGCGGGCATTCGTCGATTTCATCCGTCGCGATGCCGCTGCCGACGCCCCGCGCCGAACCACGCGCAAACGGCCGTCGCGCGCCACGTGATCGGACGGTGCTGCTGCCCTGCTCGGTGCCGCTGTCGATGCGACAATGTTATAGTGCGGGACGCCCGGTGGCAGGACTGACGCCGGCGGACCGAGGAATCAGGGGGAACTGATGCGTTTCGGACACGCGCTGCGCGGGATTCTGCTCTGTGCCGCCCTGCTTTCATTGACAGGCTGCGGCGGTGGCGGCGGAAGCGCACAGGCGAGCGCCGTCCCTGCGGCGCAAAGCGCCACCGGCTCGAGCCCGGACGGCTGGACGCCGGGAGTGTACGCACCGGCCTCCGATTACGCCGAACGCTGCGCCGTGCCGAGAACCGGCACCGACCCGTATACCGGGAAAGCCTATCCGGATGTGCCCGGGACGGTGACCGATCAGAACAACTGGCTGCGCTCCTGGACGCATGCGCTCTACTACTGGTACAGCGAGGTGCCGGATCTGGACCCCGGGCTCTACAGCACTGCGCAGTATTTCGATCTGATGAAGACCGCGCAGACCGACCCCAGCGGCGCACCGAAGGACCGGTTCCATTTCTCCTACCCCACCGCCACCTGGGAGGCCATGGAACAGGGCACTTCGATCGGCTATGGCGTGCAGTGGGCAGTGGTGAACGCCTCCCCGCCCCGCGAGGTCATGGTCGCGTACACCCAGCCGGGCACCCCGGCCGCCAGCGCCCCGGCCGATCTGCTGCGCGGCGCACAATTACTCGAGATCGACGGGATTGATGTGGTCAACGCCACCTCGGCGGGCGACATCGACACGATCAATGCGGCGCTCGCCCCGACGACGATCGGTGAAACGCACAGCTTCACCGTGCTCGATCCGGGCTCGAGCACCCCGCGCACGTTCACGATGCAGGCCGAGGACATCACCGACCAGCCGGTGCTCCTGGTCAAGACGCTCTCCACCGCTGCGGGAACCGTCGGCTACATTCTCTACAACGACCAGATCGACGTATCGGCCGAGTCGGAATTGATCCAGGCGATCGACACGCTCAAGGCGGATGGCGTCACGCACCTCGTGCTCGACCTGCGTTACAACGGCGGCGGATTGTTGGAGCTTGCCAGGGAGCTCGCCTACATGATCGCAGGTCCTGCGCAGACTGCCGGTGAGACGTTCTACGTTCAGCAGTTCAACGATCAGTATTCCGCGACCAATCCGGTCACCGGCGCACCCATCACGCCCATGCCGTTTTTCGACACGACGCAGGGGTTTTCCGTCGCAGCCGGCCAGGCGCTGCCGACACTGGGTCTCTCGAGCGTCTACGTGCTCACCAGCGCCGAGACCTGCTCGGCAAGCGAGGCGATCATCAATGGCCTGCGCGGCGCCGGGGTGCAGGTTTATCAATTCGGCTCGACCACCTGCGGCAAGCCGTACGGCTTCTATCCGCAGGACAACTGCGGCACGACCTACTTCTCCATCGAGTTCAAGGGCGTCAACGCCGTCGGATTCGGAGACTTCGGCGACGGGTTCTCGCCCCAGAACACCCCATCGCTCCCCGGCGTCACGCTGCCCGGCTGCTCGGTGGCCGATGACTTCAGCCATGCGCTCGGCGACCCGAATGAAGCGGTACTGAGCGCAGCGCTCGCGTACATGGCAGATCCGTCGAGCAGCGCCTGTCCGCCCCCCACGGGCTCCGGCTCCTCGGCGCTGCAGGCGAAACAGATGAGTCCTGCGCGCATCCGGGTCCGCTCCCGGCTGCGCGAGATGCTCATCCTGCCGACGCCGCCGCATGGACCACGCCCGTGACGCGAACGCACCGATGACACGCATCGTCATCATCGGGGCGGGTCTCGCCGGCCTGTATGCGGCCTATCGGCTCGAGCAGCTCGGAATTCGCGACTACGCCCTCCTCGAGGCGCGTGCGGCCCCCGGCGGGCGCATCGCCAGCGCCGGGCGGCCGCACGCAGATGCTGCCGATCGTTTCGATCTCGGCCCGACCTGGTTCTGGCCCGCGCTGCAGCCACAGCTCGACCGGCTGATCAAGGATCTCGGCCTGCACCGCTTCGCCCAGCACGAAGACGGCGCAATGCTCGTGGAACGCACCGCCGACAGCGCTCCGGTGCGCATGCGCGGCTACGTGAGCGAGCCGGCCGCCCAGCGCCTGTCCGGCGGCATGCAGTCTCTGGTCGATGCCTTGTGCGCCCGCATCGATCCGCAGCGGATGCTCACGGGACGACGGGTCAGGACGCTGCAACAGAAAGGTGACCCGATCGACGTCGGCTGCGAAGGCCCCGACGGCCACGAGGACATGCGCGCTGCGGATGCGGTGTGGCTGGCCCTGCCGCCGCGACTTGCGGCCCGCGATCTGGAGTTCGTTCCCGCGCTGCCCGCGGCTCTGCGGCGCCAGTGGGCCGCAACTCCAACGTGGATGGCCCCCCACGCCAAGTACGTTGCGCTGTATGAGCGGCCGTTCTGGCGCGAGCAGGGACTCTCCGGCGAGGCGCGCAGTCTGCTTGGTCCGCTCGGGGAGATCCACGATGCCTCCCTGCCCGACGGCAGCGCCGCATTGTTCGGCTTTTTCGCGCTCCCCGCGCACCTGCGCCGCAGCGCGCCCGAAGCACTGTTGCGCTCAGCCTGCCGTGAGCAATTGGCCCGTCTGTTCGGCCCCCCCGCATCGGTGCCGAGCGCCGATTTCATCAAGGACTGGGCGCTCGACCCCTTGACGGCCACGGATGCGGACGGGCAGGCCTCGCAGGTGCACGCCGACGCACCCCTTGCGACGGCCGCAGATGGACCGTGGCAGGGGCGACTGCGTGGCATCGCCAGCGAATGGTCGATGCAGTTCCCTGGCTACCTTGCTGGCGCCGTCGACGCCGCTGAACGCGCCGTCTCGGCGCTCGCAGCGCGCGAACCGCGCTGACGCGCGCTGCCCTCAACCGTCACTCACCTAGCCAGCGGACCCAGGTGCCGTGCGGATGGGCGCGGGCGAGCAATTCGTCCGCGCCGCCCGGCCACAGCGTCAGTTTCAGCGCCGCCGGTTCGTCCCGGCCCGCGAGTTCCAGACGCAGCCACGCGAGCGGTCGCTCGGCCGATGCGGCGGCACCCACCATCGCCAGGTGCGCTGCGATCTGCGCCTGCGCCTGCGGTTTCAGATAACTCCAAAAAATGCTGTGAAAGACGACTCGCGTGACGTACGGCTCGCTCGCCAGCGGCAGCACCGACGGCAGCCAGTCCTGCGCCTCGCACGCCTCGATGCGGACCGGCTCGGTCTGCATCACGCGTATCGCCGCGTCGAGACGCTCCAGACGGGCGCGTTGGTCCGCCCAGACATAGGCGATCAGCCGCTCGCGCTGCGCCGGATCGGTGACGTCCAGGGGGTGACGGTCGCAGCCGCGGCGCGCTCGAATCTGCAGCGGCGCATCCAGCGGCGGCAGCGGGCCGCTCCAGTCGCAGGTCACGGTGGCCTGCGCACTGGCCTCGTGTGTGCCAGGGCCCGCGGCTCGCCGCCAGGGGATCTCGCCGAACCGGTACGCGTAGCGGTCTGCAATGAGATTGAGTCCCGCACTCGCCCCGAGCTCGAAGAGGCTGAGCGGATGGCCCGTGCGCGCGGCGATCTGCAGCCAGCCGGCCATCAGCACCGCCGAGCGGCCCACTTCATTCGTCTGCGGCGGATGATCGAGGAATGCCCGTATGAAATCCGGGTGCTCCCGCAGCGTCGAGCGCACGGCCGCGAGCAGCCGCTGCGGTTCGGCCAGCGGCTGCGGCGGGTAGAGCGCCGCGAGCCGCGGCGCGCGACCGGCGCGCACCAGGCCATGCAGTGCTCCGACCAGACGCAGCGGCACCGAGTCGGCGAAGGGACTCGGATCGCCCCGCCATTCCAGAACCGAGCGCTCCAGGGCGTTTTCCGGGTCGAGTCCCGCAGCCAGAACGCGGCATATCTCGGCGGTGAAGGGTGAACCGAGCCGGTCACAGGCTTGGGCCTGGACGAGAAAGGCATCGCGCACCGCGGTGGCGACATCGGTTTGTGACTCCATCTGGGACGTCTCGTGATCCACTCTTGCGCTGCCTGTTGAACCGCGCACCCTGCGTCGCCGGTCACCGCACCGCTGCGTCGCACACGGGCACGCGCCGGCTCTCGAATCGAGCGATGAGAATACGCCGGTTCGTGCACCTTGAGGCCCCGCTTGCGCACCGCCAGCCGCTGCCGCGCATGCCCGATCGCCGACCACGGACCGGGCCTGCCCGATCCGCGGGGCACAGCGCAGCTGCCGCCGATCCGAACATCTACCTATTCAGGCGTGCCCCGCCCGACTAGGTAGTAAAGCGGATCGACGCCGCGCTTTGGCCCGCGAGAATCATCGGCAGGAGGCTGGACGATGCCCACGCGGACGATCCACAAGCCATCGGCGCCCGGAGATACCACGCACTACCTGGGCGATTACGACCGCACCCGGCGCGAGTTCAGCTGGGCGCAGGCCCGATTCGATCTGGTTGGCCGCAGTGATGCACACCTGAACATCGCGCACGAGGCACTCGATCACCGCATCGCGCTCGGCTCCGGCGACATCATCGCCGCACGCTTCATCGATCGTGACTGGAATCGCGTCGAATTCACCTACCGTGAACTGAAACGCCTGGCCGATCGATTCGCCAACGTCCTCGGCGCCCTGAACGTGGCTCGCGGCGCCACGATCGCAACCCTGCTCGGCCGGGTGCCGGAGCTGTTCTCCGTCGGTCTCGGCACCTTTGCGGCCGGCGCAGTGTTCAGCCCGCTGTTCTCCGCGTTCGGCCCGGAACCGCTGAAAACCCGACTGCAGCTCGGACATGCCACGGTGCTGGTGACGACCGAGACGCTCTACCGGCGCAAAGTCGCGGCGCTGCGCGAAGCGCTCCCGGAACTGCGGCACGTTCTTCTCCTGCGTGAGGGTTCCGCAGGTGCGCTGCCGGAGCGCTGCGCGGATTTCGCCACCCTCATGCGCAATGCCCCAGATGCTTACGATGCAGCACCCACCACGGATGCCGACGTTGCGCTCCTGCACTTCACGAGCGGCACCACCGGCAAACCCAAAGGGGTCACCTTGACCCACGCCGCGGTGATTGCGCAGCACGCCACGAGCCGGCTCGTCCTCGATCTTCATCCCGGCGAGGTCTTCTGGTGCACCGCCGATCCCGGATGGGTCACCGGCATCGCGTATGGACTGATCGGTCCGCTCACCCGTGGGGTGACGATGATCGTGGACCGTGAAGAGTTCGATGCACAACGCTGGTACCGAATCCTCCAGGAGGAACGCGTCGCCGTCTGGTACACCGCCCCGACCGCCATCCGGATGTTGATAAAGGCTGGCACCGTGCTCACGCGCACCCGCACCTATCCCCAGCTGCGTCACATGGCGAGCGTCGGTGAACCCCTCAACGCCGAGGCCGTCGAGTGGGGCGTGGAGGCGTTCGGCATGCCCTTTCACGATACGTGGTGGCAGACCGAAACCGGCGCCATCATGATCGCGAATTTTCCGGCTTGCGACGTGGTACCGGGATCGATGGGACGGGCCGTGCCCGGCATCGAAGCCCGGGTCGTTCGCCGCACCGGCACCGGAACGCTCGAGATCATCGAATCCCCCGAACAGGTCGGGGAAATCGCACTGCGTCCCGGCTGGCCGTCGATGTTCAGCAGCTACCTCGAAGACCCCGATCGCTACCGGCAATCCTTCATCGACGGCTGGTACCTCGCCGGTGACCTGGCGCGCCTTGATCAGGACGGTCAGTTCTGGTTCGTGGGGCGCGCCGACGACATCATCAAATCCTCAGGCCACCTCATCAGCCCGTTCGAAGTCGAAAGCGCGTTGATGACGCACCCCGCTGTCGCGCAGGTCGCGGTCATCGGCGTCCCGGACCCGGTGGCCGGACAGGCCGTGAAGGCGTTCGTCGAACTGCGAAGCGGCTTCGAGCCGAGCGATGCGCTGCGCCTGAAGATCCTGGGTCACGCGCGCCGGCTGCTCGGTGCGGCGGTCGCGCCACGGGACATCGCGTTCAGCGACAGTTTGCCCCGCACCCGCAGCGGCAAGATCATGCGCCGCCTGCTGCGCGCCCGTGAACTGGGCTTGCCCGAAGGAGATCTCTCGACGCTCGAGGGACGGGAATGAGCGAGCCTCCCACGGCACCGGCGAGCCGCGAGCACGGCCTCGCACTGCTGCGCGAAATGCTGCGCATCCGGGCCTTCGAGGATCGCTGCTACCAGCTGTACGGCCAGATGAAAATCCGTGGCTTTCTGCATCTGTACAACGGAGAAGAAGCCGTTGCGGTCGGTACGCTGCAAGCGCTGGGCGACTCCGATGCGATCGTCGCGACCTACCGGGAGCACGGACACGCCATCGCGCGCGGCATTCCGATGACCCGTCTGATGGCGGAGCTGTTTGGCAAGCAGAGCGGCTGCAGCCGCGGCCGCGGCGGCTCGATGCATCTGTTCGATGCCGAACGGCGCTTCTTCGGCGGCAACGCCATCGTCGCCGGCGGACTGCCGATCGCGGTCGGTCTGGCACTTGCCTCGAAGCTTCAATCCCGAAGCGACATCACGGCCTGCTTCTTCGGCGACGGCGCCGTGGCCGAGGGTGAATTCCACGAATCGCTCAATCTCGCCTCACTCTGGAAGCTCCCCGTCCTGTTCATCTGCGAGAACAACCTCTACGCGATGGGCACCGCCTTGCAGCGGGCGCAGGCCGAGACCGACGTCACGGCGAAAGCGGGCGCCTACCGGATCGAGGCCCGGGCCGTCGACGGCATGGACGTGCTCGCGGTCGAGTCCGCCGTCCGCGGCGCAGTCGAAAAAATGCGTCGCGACGGCGCGCCGGCCCTGCTCGAGATGCGCACCTATCGCTTCCGGGCCCACTCCATGTTCGATCCGCAACTCTATCGCGACAAGGCCGAAATCGAAGCCTGGCAGAAAAAGGGGCCCATCGTCACCCTGAGCACGCGACTGCGCTCGGCCGGTCTGATGAGCGAAGACGACTATCAGCGTCTCGAGCGCGACGCCGTGGCCGAAGTCGACGCTGCGGTGCAGTTTGCGGAAAGTGCCCCTTGGGAGCCGGTGTCCGATCTGACGCGGTATGTCTATGCCGAACGAACCGCCTGAACAGCAGCGCAGGATCGCCTATCGCGACGCGGTGCGCGAGGCGCTGCGAAGCGCCCTCAGAGCCGATCCCCGCGTCTTTCTCATGGGCGAGGATGTCGGCCGCTACGGAGGGAGTTACGCGGTCAGCAAGGGACTGCTCGAGGAGTTCGGGCCGGAACGCATTCGCGACACGCCGCTCTCGGAGTCCGCATTCGTCGGGGCCGGCATCGGTGCCGCACTCGGCGGGTTGCGCCCCGTCGTGGAAGTCATGACGGTGAACTTCAGCCTGCTCGCCCTCGACCAGATCGTGAACAACGCCGCGACCCTGTGTCACATGTCGGGCGGCCAGCTGAATGTCCCGGTCGTGATCCGCCTGGCGACCGGCGCCGGCCGACAGCTCGCAGCGCAGCACTCGCACAGTCTGGAGGGCTGGTACGCGCACATCCCCGGATTGAGGATCGCAGTGCCGGCGACGCTCGAGGATGCGCGATTCATGCTCGAGGCGGCACTCGCGTGCCCGGACCCGGTCCTGCTGTTCGAGCATCTGTATCTGTACAACCTCGAGGGCACGCTCCTGCCGGGTCTGCGCCAGGTCGATCTCGACCATGCCGCGATCCGTCAGCGCGGACGGGACGTCACGCTCATCACCTACGGCTGGAGCTTTTACAAATGTCTCGACGCCGCTGAAACCCTGCGCCGAGAAGGCATCGAAGCCGAAGTGATCGATCTGCGCACGCTGCGCCCGCTCGATGACGCGACCTTCCTCGAGAGCGTGCGGCGCACGCGCCGGGCTGTGGTGGTCGACGAAGGATGGCGCAGCGGCAGCCTGTCGGCCGAAATCATCAGCCGCATCATCGAGCAGGCCTTCTATGACCTTGATGCACCACCGGCGCGGGTGTGCACCGCAGAAGTGCCGGTCCCTTACGCGAAGCATCTCGAAGAGGCCGCGCTGCCCAGCGCCGAGCGCATCGTGACCGCGGTTCGTGCGGTGCTTGCCGGCGGCGGGAGCACCTGATGGACGTCGACTTCGTGCTGCCCTCCCTCGGGGCCGACATGGAGGGCGCGACGCTCACGCAATGGTTGAAGCAGCCCGGCGAGCGGATTCGCCGCGGCGAGCCGCTCGCGACCGTCGAGACCACCAAGGGACTCATCGACATCGAGTCCTATGACGACGGTCAGGTCCTGCAGCACCTGGTGCAGCCGGGCACGCATGTACCGGTCGGACGCCCCCTCGCCCGCCTGGACGTCGAGGCAGGTTCATCTGCCGCCGCCGCACCGCCGCCGGCACCGGCCATCGCTCCCGGGGCAGGTCCGCCGGCGCCAGCAGCCGCGGCACGCATTGCGCCGGGCCCCGCTGAGGTGCAGGCAACGCGCACTCGGATGTCCCCCGCAGCCCGCCGTCGTGCCCATGAACTCGGTCTGCCGCTCGAGGCCCTCGAGCGCACCGCCGGTGGCGGCATCGTGCACGTCGCCGAAGTCGAGAAGCTGGCGGCGCGCGCCCCGGCCACTGCAGGCGACGCGCGGGCCGCGATGCGTGCCGCCATCGGCGCAACCATGGCGCGCTCGAAACGCGAGATCCCGCACTACTATCTCGCACACCACGTCGACTTCGGTCCGGCACGCGAATGGGTGACTCGCTACAACGCGGCGCACACTGTGAAAGACCGGCTCCTCGAAGGCGTGCTGATCGCAAAGGCCGTAGCGCTCGCCGCGGCCCGCATGGAGGGGTTCAGCGGCACCTTCCACGACGGTCGCTTTCACCCGTCCGCCGCCGTCCACCTCGGAACCGCCATCGCCATCCGTGGCGGCGGTCTGGTCGCCCCTGCGCTCCTCGATGCGCACCAGAAGGATCTGCCCACCCTTATGCGCGAGTTCAGTGCGCTCGTCGAGCGCGTACGCGCCGGGCACCTGCGGTCCGGGGAGTTCTCCGCCGCCACCCTCACCCTGACGAGCCTCGGCGCCGACGGGGTCGATGTCCTCTACCCCATCATCAACCCGCCGCAGGTCGCCATCGTGGGTGCCGGAGACATCCGCGATCAGCCCTGGGCC
The DNA here is from genome assembly GCA_021820785.1 of Pseudomonadota bacterium. Next base: position 2,746 of record JAKADE010000022.1, on the reverse strand, counting down.
GAGAACGGGCAGCTGGTCGTGCGCGCGGTACTGACACTGACGCTCGCCGCCGATCACAGGGTGACCGACGGCCGTTCCGGCGCCCGCTTTCTGCGTGTGCTCGCCGATCTGCTCGCCCATCCGGAGTCCCTCTGATCCGCGGAGCCCATCGCCATGGACCGAAACGAGATTCACTCCAAGCTGCTCGCGCTGCTCACCGGCGTCGCACCGGACATCGATCCGGCGAGCATCGATCCGGTGCGCAATCTGCGTGACCAGTTCGATTTTGATTCCATGGACGCCTTGCATTTTGCCGTTGCGGTGAGCGAGACGTTCGGCATCGAGATCGCCGAGACCGACGCCGCGGCCCTCGCGAATCTGAAATCCGCGGAGCAATTCGTGGAACAGCGGCTCCTGGCACTGCAGCACGCCTGACCGCCTGAACCTGCGCCCGGACGGCACCCTCGACAGGCCACCGCCGCCGCACCGATTCGGGCTGCTCATGCGATTGGCGTAACGCTGTGTCTGCAACCGGCAGGCACGTGTCTCATTCTTTTTCCTCCGGAAGGCGAATTCCCGGCGTCCACCAAATGGCGCAGGGCGGCTTACCAGGCCCTTGGGAGCGCACTTCGACAGGTCCCCGATCCGAGTGCCGCCGCCCGCGACCGTCTCACCGTTACCGTGCTCGTGCAACTTAAGTGACAGCTGCACGAAACTGACACCGATCCTTCACCGGAGCGTCACACAGCGCTGCCTATATTCGCCGCCATCGGGCCGCAACGGTTCGCGTTTTCTTTCTTCAGACCAGACTCTCGGGGAAGATCGCCTTGAAAATCAATCACAAAGTCACGCTCGCCGTGATGATCGCGCTCGGCTCGCACGCACTCTGCGGCATGGCCCATGGTGCGGAAGCTCCACTGCCGGCTCCGGCCGGCGCCGGGGCCAGCGATGCCGCGAACCTCAACCCGGACGTGCTCCAGGAGGTCACGGTCACCGCCCAGCGGCGACGACAGTCGCTGCAGAGCGTGCCGATCACCATCCAGGCGATCACCGGTCAGCAGTTGAAGCAGCTGAACGTGCAGACCATCGACCAGGTCGTGCAGTACCTGCCGAACGTGCAGCTCGCCTCGAACGGACCCGGCCAGGGCCAGATCTACATGCGGGGTCTCTCGGCAGGCAATGCCGGCAACCAGTCGAGCGCCACCATTGCCCCATTCCCCAACGTCGCGCTGTATCTGGACAACCAGGCGATGACCTTCCCCGGCCGTAACGCCGACATCTACTTCGTCGACATGAAGCGCATCGAAGTGCTGGAAGGTCCGCAGGGCACACTGTTCGGCGGCGGCGCCGAAGCCGGTGCGGTGCGCTACATCACCAATAAGCCCGTGCTGAACCGGACCTCGGGCGATGCCAGCGCGACCTACGGCGTCACGGCCCACGGCGATCCCAATGCGGCCGCCGACCTGGTCCTGAACCTGCCACTGATCACCGATCGCCTCGCCGCCCGCTTCGTCATCTACGACGATCATCAGGGCGGATACATCACGAACGTCGCCAGCACGTTCACGCGCAGCAACAACGACGCCGGCAACCATTACTTCAATATCACGCCGGGCAGCAACGGTCTGTGCCCGAACGGGCTGCCGACCAAAACCGGCTACTGTGCCGTCCCCGGCAGCCCGGTCGCCAATAATTTCGCACTGGCCGGCCGCGCCACGAACCCGGTCGATTACACCGGCTTTCGCGCCTCCGCGCTCTACAAGATCAACGACGATTGGAACCTGCTCGTCGAGCAGATGTATCAGGACATGAACGCCCAGGGTCAGGACGTCCAGTATCCCATCGGGTCTGAGGGACAGTCGCTCGGTCCCTGGGAGGCGACGCTGTTCACCCCGGCATACGACAAAGACCGTCTGGAGAATACCGCCTGGACGCTCAAAGGCGATATCGATCACCTGTTCAAGGTCGTGTACACCGGCGGATACACGGTGCGCAACATCCATCAACAGGAAGACTATTCAAACTACGCCCGCAGCGCCGGCGGCGGGTACTACCAGTGCTCCGGTGGCACGGGCTTCGGCTCCGGTACGACGCCGACCTGCTACTCGCCCATCGGCTACTGGAACGATCGTGTCCGCAACACGCACCAGAGCCACGAGCTGCGCATCAGCACCCCGAGCCGCTGGCGCGTGCATGGTCTCGTCGGCCTGTACTACGAAGATTTCAATATCCAGGACAACATGAACTTCGATTACAAGACGATTCCGTCTTGTACCGCCCAGAACCTGTCCGCTGCGCTCGCCGGCGGCGCGCCGTGCGTCGCGGACGTCCGGCCGGCTCCCGGATCCCCGGCCTGGGATCCCTCGGTGCGCTCGGACACCACGGCGTTCGGTGAGGACGATCAGCGCGGTTACAAGCAAACCGCCGCGTTTACATCGGTGTCCTACGACGTCCTCCCCAAGGTCCTCACCCTGACGGCCGGGACCCGCTTCTACCACTACACCGAGTACCAGATCGGCTCCCAGTACGGGACCAGCAGCTCCTGCGTCGACGTGCCCAACGGGCAGTGCAGCGGCGGCATGTTCCCCATGAACTATCATTCCAGCTACCACGGGTTCAAGAGCCGCTTCAACGTCACGTGGCACATCTCACCGGATGTGATGGCGTACTTCACGTACTCACAGGGCTTCCGGCCAGGCGCCTTCAATCGAGTGCAGAAGAACGTCGCGCCGGACGCCAACGGCAATCCGCAATATCAGGTCCAGAC